>CAYODC010000150.1:0-5766 GCA_964402575.1 uncultured Verrucomicrobiota bacterium | reverse complement strand
GCGGCCTGGCCTGGTCCATCATCTTCGGCCTGTTCATCTCCACCGCCTTCACCCTCGTCGTCGTCCCCGTCGCCTATGGCCTGCTCTATCCCCACAAGGAGTCCACCCCATGAATCCCCTCCTGAAATCCGTCATCGGCCTCCTGGCCGGCGCCGCCGTCGGCTTCGCCCTCTACCGCTTCGTCGGCTGCAAAACCGGCGCCTGCCCCCTCACCGCCAGCCCCTGGACCGCCATGCTGGTCTGGGGCGCCATCGGCGCCATCGCCGCCTCCGGCCGCTGACCCCTGTTGCGTTGACCTGAACCCCGAACCCTAAACCCAAAACCCAAAAGGAACACATCATGGAAACCACCAACACCGCCCCCGTCTCCCTGCCCGTCATCGGCTCCAAGGCCCCCGCCTTCAAGGCCGTGACCACCCAGGGCGACATCGACTTCCCCAAGCAGTACGAGGGAAGCTGGGTGATTCTGTTCAGCCATCCGGCCGACTTCACCCCCGTCTGCACCACGGAGTTCATCACCTTCGCCTCGATGGAAAAGCAGTTCGCCGAAGCCAACTGCAAGCTCGTCGGCCTCTCCGTCGACGGCATCTACAGCCACATCGCCTGGCTGCGCACCATCAAGGAGAAAATCAGCTACAACGGCCACACCGGCGTCGAAGTGAACTTCCCTCTCATTGAGGACATCACCATGGACGTCGCCAAGGCCTATGGCATGATCCAACCCGGCGAGTCCAACACCAAGGCCGTCCGCGCCGTCTTCTATATCGACCCGAAGGGCATCGTCCGCGCGCTGATGTACTACCCCCTCAGCGTCGGCCGCAACTTCGACGAACTCTATCGCACCTTGATCGCGCTGCAGACCGGCGACGCCTTCGGCGTGGCCACCCCCGCCGACTGGCGCCCGGGCGATGACGTCATCCTCGGCGCCGCCGGCTCCTGCGGCCAGGCCAAGGACCGGATGGACGGCAAGGAAGACGTGGTCTGCCAGGACTGGTTCTTCTGCTCCCGCAAGCTGCCCAAGGAAAAAGTCCTGGACGCCATCCTGAAGAAATAACCCCCCCCGCTCCCCGCGGGCCCGTCCCGCGGGGAGCTTCTATCCGAAAGGAATTCCCCATGACCGTCGAAAACGGAGTCCGCGTGATGGCCGGCGCCATGATCCTGCTGTCCGTCGCCCTCGTCCATTTCCACAGCCCCTGGTGGCTCCTTCTCACCGCCTTCATCGGCCTCAACCTGATCCAGTCCGCCTTCACCGGCTTCTGCCCCGCCAATCGCATCGTGCGGAAACTCGGCTGCACGGACGGCCCCTGCGGGAGTGCCCCCAGATGAAACCCGCCCCCGCCCTCGCGGCCGGCATCCTCGCTTTCGCCTTGGCCGTCCCCCTTTTGAAAAACATCCCTCAAGAAAGGAATCATAGCATGAGCACCGGAATCCTCGAACTCAACGACCGCAACTTCGCCGCCGAAATCCAGTCCGGCACCGTCCTCGTGGACTTCTGGGCCCCCTGGTGCGGCCCGTGCCGCATGCAGGGCCCGATCCTCGAACAAGTCGTCGGCCAAGTCGCCGGCGCCAAGATCGCCAAGCTCAACGTCGACGACGCCGGCTCCGTCGCCGCCCAGTTCGGCGTCCAGAGCATCCCCACCCTGATCCTCTTCAAGGATGGAAAGCCCGTGAAGCAGTTCGTCGGCGTCCAACAGGCCGCCACCCTCATCGCCGCCCTCGAAGCCGTCGGCTGATCCCCGCTCCGGGCACGCCCGCGGCCCCTCGCGCCGCGGGCGCTTCACCATTCCCGCGCCACCAGGGCCTGCCAGTTGCGCGTGTGGTTGTTGTGCCACACCGTCCCCGCGGCGTCCCGGAAACAAAAGGCCAGATGCCACTTCGGCGACTCCGGCACGACGAAGGTCGCCTTCCAGCGCCCCGCGTCCGCGTCGAATTCCATCGGCTGTTCCGCCAGAACCTGCTGGAATTCGTCCCGGCCCAGATGCAGCCAGACGGATTCCGCCCCCGCCAGCGGCCCGCCCTGCGCGTCGTACCAAACCGTGCATGCCTCCCCCCTCACCGGGAATACCGGCTCGACGCGCACATGCCGGTGCGCCACGTACTCCGCCCGGTCGAACACCTGCCCGTCGGGCAGGATGCCTGCCACCTGGATCCGCCCGCCTTCCACCCGGAATTTCACGAAATGGACCGTGCTCGTCGCGTGCGCGATTCCCGGATGCTCCGGATCCACATGGTACAGCCACCCCCCGCCGCCGCCGCTGACCAGATAGGGCACGCCATCGATCGGATGGAACCGTTGATAGGTGTGCGCATGGCCGCTCAACACCAGCCCCGCCTCGTATTTTGTGAACAACGGCACCCACCAGTCCCGGATGCTGCCATCCCCGCCGCGTTCCCCCTCCGAAAAAGGCGGCCGGTGGAAAGCCGGAACAACCCACCGGATCCCGGGAGCGAACGCCGCCTTCTGCAGCTCCCGCGCCAGCCACGCCGTCCGTGCCGGCGCCTCGTGCTCGGTCGAATCCAAAAGGATGAACCGCACCGGCCCCACCTCCAGCGTGTAGTCGTGCGCATCCGGCAACTCGAACAGCCGGTGCCAGAACGAATCCGGATTCTCCGGTTCGTCGTGGTTGCCCGACACCGGCTGGAACACGCAGCCGGCCAGCTCCCCGGCCGTGCATTCGAAAAACTGCCGCCAGCTTTCCAACACCCCCGCATAGTCCCCCGCAAACCGCGAATCCGCCAGGTCGCCCGTCGACAACACGAAATCGGGACTCGCCTGCGCCACGCCCTCCGACACTTTCTTCGCCGCCTCGGGATCGATTCCCCCCTGCAGGTCGTTGTGCAGGACAAACGTAAACGGCTCCTCCTTGCCCGCCGGCGCCGTCCAGAAGCGCCCGCCCGCCCGGTAGCCGTCCGAGGATTCCACCTCGTACTCGTATCGCGTGCCGGGCTCCAGCCCTTGCAATTCGAACACGTGGCGCCGCGCTGGCTCCGCGGCCTCCATGACCGCCCCCCGCCCCCGCCGGCCTTCCCCGGTCATCGCCCAATAGGACACTCGCCCCCGGCCTGCCTCATGCCGCTCCCACGCCAGCGTCACCCCCGTCTGCGGATCCCGCGTCCAGGTCGCCATCACCGGCAGCTCCCACGTCCGGGCCCAGGCCGCCAGCGGAAACAGCCCCAGAAATATCGCGCATCGCCAAATCGGATAGATCTTCATGCGGACATCCTATCCGATCTCCCCTCCGGATGGAAAGCCCCCCCCCAGCGACCTCATGGCAAACGCATCTCCACTTTGGAACAAACGCCCGAACCGAACAGCCCATGTGGACTGTTCCGATCGACGTTGGCGTTCCTTTCGCGTCTTTTTTACGCCTTTTGCGTTGAATCAATCAGACGGTTTTTAACGCGTGGGCGGCCAGCGGCCTACAGCCAGGAATCAATCGAGGGCTGCGGCATCGCCGTGTTCTGCTGCGACGGCGACAGGCACCGCCACACGTCCGGCTCGTTGCGCTCCAGCGCAATCACCCAGTGGGTGCTGTCCTGCTGGGGCGGCAACCGGACTTCGTATTGTTGCACCGTCCGGTCCTGCTGCATCACCACCATGTAGCTGCGGTCGGGATCCGCCGTGTTCAGCTCCAGGAAGAAATCCGGCGTCACCCCCATCCCCATGAAATTGACGGCCGCCGAACCATCGGTGTTGATCCTCGCCGAAAACGGCATCGGCAGCGCGATCGTCTGCCCCCCCACCGGCGTGAACCGGCTCTCCATCAGGTCCCCCGACACCACCTGCCGCTGCACCAGCTCCGTCTTCACGACCTTGCCGGATTTCGTGACCGCCGTGAACCCGCTCGAAGACCAGATCAATTCGCCGTTGCGCACCCCGATCAGGTACGGCGCCACAATCACGAACTGGATGTGCTCCAAGGGATCCTCCACGGGCTTGCCGTTGGGCAGCAGCACCACGTCGGCGTCAATGGCCACCAGGCAGTAGCGCTGCGCGAAATTCCGGAACGGAACGCTCCCGCTCTGGGCCCGCGCATCGTATCCGCCCAGTTTCAACACCTGCGCCAAATAGTCCGGACAAAGATCCGGGATCATCTCCACCGGCGTCGTTTGCTCTTCAAACCGGATGTCCATCACGGTGCCGATCGACGAGCGAAAATCCACGCCTTCCTTCAGCTCCAGCGCCAGCACGCCGCCATGCTGGTCGTCCGTCACCAGCACGCGGTGGTTCTTGCCGTCCCAGACCAGGGATTCGGTCGAATGGCCCGCGTCGTGCAGGAATTGCACCGTGCCGGCCGTCGGATCCAACCGGTAGATTTTTCCCGACTCTTCCGCCACCAGCGCGGTTCCGCCCGGCAAGGCGCACAGGCCTTCGGGCGATTGGAACGTCCGGTCGGCAAAAAACAGCCGCAGGCTGTGCGTCCGCAAATCAAAGCACCCCACGTCCCCCGGCGACTCCGATGCAAAATAGGCATAGGTCCCATCCGGAGAAAAACACACCGCCGAATAACTCGCCATCGCATGATTCACCGGCATCCACCAGTCGCCCCGGGCATCCCGGTGCAACACAACCCCGCGATACATCCCGCTCTTCTCGGGCTCGTTCGCAAACGCCTCCATCGAAGATCCCGCCAGCAGCAGTTCTCCCGAAGGCCGGACATCCACGGACTCCCACGCAAACCGATGGTCGGGGAGGGGCACGGCCACCACGTTCCCGCTGAAGGCCGACCCCTTCCGCTCCGCAAGCTCATAGGCCAGCAAGCGCCCTCCCGGAATGTCCTCCGCCACATACAGGATCCCCGCTCCATCCAGGGCCAATCCCTCCGGCGACCGCATCCCCAACGCTAAATGCCGATCCCCTCCCCGTCCCTCGAATACGGGAACGGAGGCATCCAGCACCACCTCCCGGCTTCCATCCGGCTGGATGCGCACGATCGCGCAGGCCTCCTCCTCCGCCACGTAGAGATCTCCCGTCGCCGGATCCAGCACCATGCCATCCGGCCCCCGCAAGTCTTTCGCCAGCGTGCGGACCTTGCCAAACATCATCGGAGAGGATTCTTCTATCCGCAGGGAACTCGTCAACGTGCCGGACGAAATGACATCCAGCTCTTCCAGATTCGGCCCCTTGTCGCCCCGTACCGGTAGAACGACCGACAACACCCCCGCGCAGGTCAACGGGATCGCGATCTTCCCCATCCAGCAGAAACCCCGGCCCACGCTCCGTTGATTTTTCTTCACCGCGCCCACCTCATGATCCTCGCCTGCGCCTCATTTCTATCATTAACACAATATTAATACTCCGCAGCTCTTCCTCCGTCAATCCGTATTTGCAATATACTATCATTTAGACGATTGCGCATGTTTAAGAATGAATGAGCCCTCCACCAGAAACCGACGTTATTCCGAGGTCCCTCGCCTGCTTCGAGATCCATCCGGCCTCCCGCTTCCCCCAAGGCCAAGCCCCTCCCTCATCTTCTCCTCCATCCATGCCCCCCTCCCCTGTACACTGTTTTATAAAACAATGGATTTTTTATCCCGCCCCTGATCGTGATGCCGGGCCGGAATGGAGGATTCCTCTTTCGCCCTGGAATCCAAACGATCAACGCCCCTCCCCCCGCTACCAGAACCCGGAAAATAAAAAAACCGCAAGCTTCGTAACGGCTTGCGGGAGAATGGCGTACCTGACAGGAGTTGAACCTGTAACCTTCTGATCCGTAGTTAGGAAAATGCCCCTATCGCGGATTCCGCCTCAACCCTCATATCGCCA
>CAYODC010000149.1:3996-5770 GCA_964402575.1 uncultured Verrucomicrobiota bacterium | reverse complement strand
AACAACAACCGCATCCCCACCACCGACAACCGCCTCCTGCGCCGAATGGTCCGCGACCATCGCTACCGCGGACATTCCGCCACGCGCACTCTGGAAATGTGGCCCAATGTCGGCCGCGGCGAGCGCACCTGGATCTTTCCCTTCCAGGAAGAGGCCGACGCCGTCTTCAATTCCGCCCTCGATTACGAATTGGCCATCCTGTCCGTCCTCGCCCGGCCCCTCCTCTCCGAAATCAAGCCCCACCAGGCCGTCTACGCCGAGGCCCGCCGCATGCTCGAATTCCTTTCCCATTTCATCCCCCTCGCGGCCGATGTCCCGCCCCCCACCTCCATCATCCGGGAATTCGTCGGAGGCTCCGACTTCGAATACTAACCGGGATGATTCACGCGACAAGTCCGGCCCAGATGCGCGACGCGCGGGGTGAAGCTGTATCCGCAGACTGTGCCCCCCCGCGCAACAAAACAGATGGGCCGGAATCGTCGCGCCTTTGGTCTACATGGATGAATAACGACTTTGTGAGGCTTCATTCCACATCATCCTCCACAACACGACGGTACATCTCTTTCATCCATATTTTGAATAATCCAGGCTAGCGCCTTGCCACGGGCGGTTCCGGCTGGTAGGGTATTTGGCCATGCCGTCCTATCAACTCCATGCGTTGCTCCTCCGGTTGGGCCTGGCCCTGGGGGCCGGCCTCCTGATCGCCCTGGTCCCCATCTTCTTCCGCAAGGCCCGCTGGGAGGCCCACCTCCCCCGGCGAATCGTCTTCAGCGTCCTGACCCTGGTTTCCCTCGTCGGCTTCTGCGTGTATGCTTGGCACCTGTGGAACCGTTTTGTGCCGCGCGAACCCGCCCCCCCCGACCCCATCTCCTTCCCGGCCCCCCCCTCCGTGCCCTAACGGACCGGGATTCCACTGCCCCCCCCATTGACGACAACACCCTTTCCCGCTTTTTCCGCCGCCGCCCCTTGCCAAGATTCCAGCCCCCCGGTATCTTCCCCGCCATGCTCCTCGCCTTGCAATTCCTGCTGATCGTCGCCGCCCGGATTGTCGATGTCACCATGGGCACGCTGCGCGTCTCGTTCATTGCCCGCGGTCGGCGAATGCTGGCGGCCGCATGCGGCTTCACGGAAATCCTGATCTGGATCGTCGTCGTTTCCCGCGTCCTCAAGGGCGACCAGCACTGGCTGGCCTACGTCGCCTACGCGCTGGGCTTCACCCTCGGCACCTTCGTCGGCGTCTCCCTGGAAGAACGCCTCGCCGTCGGCTGGGCACTCGTGCGCGTCATCTCCAACAAGGCCATCGGGCAATTCGTGCAACGCCTCTCCGCCGCGGGCTTCGGCGTCACCCAGCAAGACGCGCAAGGCGCCCGCGGCCCGGTCCAGGTCCTCGTGATCCTGATGCCCCGCAAGCGCATTCCCGAATTCCAGCCCCTGCTCCGCGACTTCGACCCCAGCGCCTTCTACACCATCGAGGATGTCCGCCATGCCCGCGACATCCCCCCCGCCTATGCCTCCTCCGGAACCGCCGCCGGCAAGGTCCAGCTGCCGGTCTGTCCCACCGCCCCCCCCTGAAAAAAACAACAATCTCCTTGTGGGCATCCTGCCGCTTTCCTATCTTAACGGAGTGGAGACATGACGCGTATGACCGGTGCCCATTCCCAGCGCGCAGCATCCCTTTGGATCGCCAGATCCACTCACTCGCTGGACCCCGGCCGGTCTCTCCTGGCCGCCCTCTGCCTGTGGACCGCAACGACCGCGGCCGCCGCTCCCCTCC
>CAYODC010000149.1:0-3986 GCA_964402575.1 uncultured Verrucomicrobiota bacterium | reverse complement strand
TCCTCCGCGTCGGCGTCTACGACAACGCCCCCAAGATCTCCCTCTCCGAATCCGGCGAACCCGAAGGCATCTTCGTCGATCTCCTCCAGGCCATCGCCCGCGAAGAGGACTGGGAACTGCTCTACGTCCCCGGCACCTGGGGCGAAGGCATGGACCGCCTCGCCGCCGGTGAAATCGACCTCATGCCCGATGTCGAACGCACTCCCGAACGGGAACGGAATCTCTCCTTCCATTCCGAACCCGTCCTGTCCAGCTGGCTCCAGGTCTTCTCCCGGCGCGGCGGCGCCATCCACTCCCTCGCCGATCTGGAGGGCCGCACCGTGGCGGTCCTGGACCAATCCATCCAGCCCCGGGCCTTCGAAGAACTGATCGCCGGATTCGGCCTCCACATCGCCCTGCGGCCCTTTCCCGACTACGCCCAGGCCTTCGCCGCCGTCGTCTCCGGCGAGGTCGATGCCGCCGTGGCCAACCGCTTCTACGGCGCCGCCCTCGTGCGCGTCAACCCCATCGAGGAAACCGGCATCCTCTTCCATCCCGACCGCCTCTTCTTCGCCGCCTCCCCCCGGACCGACCCCGCCGTTCTTCTGGCCATCGACCGCCACCTGGCGCAAATGAAGCAGGACCGCGATTCGGTCTACTACCAATCCATCCATCGCTGGATGTCCGAGGAGGTCGGCTTCCATCTCCCGCCCTGGGCCATGGGCGCGGCCGCCGCCACCCTCGCCACCCTCTTCCTCGTCCTGCTCTGGGACCTCTCGCTCAAAAGCCAGGTGGCCGAACATACCCGCGCCCTCGCCAGCCGCAACGCCGAAAACGAACGCCTCTACGACTGGATCCTCCAGCGCCGCGACGAACTCGAAAAATGCGTCGAGGAACGCACCAACGAACTCATCCTCGCCAACGCCAACCTCCGCCAAGCCAAGGAAACCGCCGAAGAGGCCGATCGCCTCAAATCCGCCTTCCTCGCCACCATGTCCCATGAACTCCGCACACCCCTCAACTCCATCATCGGCTTCACCGGCATCCTCCGCCAGGGCCTCGCAGGCCCCCTCAACGAGGAACAGCGCAAGCAACTCGGCATCGTCCGCGACAGCGCCAGCCATCTCCTCTCCCTCATCAACGACGTCCTCGACATCTCCAAGATCGAGGCCGCCCAACTCACCGTGGTCCGCGAAACCCTCGACCTCCGCGCCTCCATCGACAAGGTCGCCGGCATCGTCCGCCCCCTCGCCGATAAAAAGGGACTGGCCCTCCAGATCGACATTTCCCCGGAAATCGGATCCTGGATCGGCGATGCCCGGCGTGTCGAGCAAATCCTCCTGAACCTCCTGACCAATGCCGTCAAGTTCACCGAACACGGCTCCGTCTCCCTGCGCGCCAACCTCGACCACGGCTGGCTGGGCATGGCCGTCACCGACACCGGCATCGGCATCCGCCCCGAAGACCAGGAACTCCTTTTCCTGCCCTTCCGGCAGGTGGATTCAGGACTCGCCCGGCGTCAGGAAGGCACCGGACTGGGCCTGGCCATCTGCCGCCGCCTGGCCGAACTGCTCGGCGGCACCATCCGCCTCCAAAGCGAAATCGGACGCGGCAGCACCTTCCATCTGGCGCTGCCCGCCCATCCCGCCCCGGCCTTCCCCCACGATCCCCCCTCCTTCGTGACCGCCCCGCCATGAAACCCCGCACGGATCAATCAACCGCCCCGCCCGCCCCCCGGATCCTGGTGGTGGATGACCAGGAAAACAATGTCCACTACCTGCGAACCCTGCTGGAAGGCTCCGGCTTCCACGTCGACTCCGCCTCCGACGGCTCCCAGGCCCTCGAACAAGCCCGCCGCCACCCCCCGGATCTCCTCGTCACCGACATCCTCATGCCCCGCATGGATGGCTTCACCCTCTGCCGCGAATGGAAAAACGATGCCCGCCTCCGTTCCGTCCCCTTGGTGTTCTATACCGGCACCTACACCGAAGAACGCGACCGCGCCTTCGCCCTCTCCCTGGGGGCCGATGACTTCATCCTCAAGCCCCAGGAACCCCTCCCCCTGCTGGAAAGATTGAAACACGCCATGGACGCCACGGCCCGCGTCCCCGCCCCCGATGCCACCCAGCCGGACCCTTCCGACTACTTCCGCCAATACAGCGAAACCCTCGTCCGTAAGCTGGAACACAAGACCCGCGAACTCGAACGCGACCTCGCGGCGCGGATCCAGGCCGAGAATGCCCTGCGCGACAGTGAAACCCGCTTACGTGAGCTCTTCCGCAACATGTCCACCGGCATCGCCGTCTACGAGGCCTCCCCGGACGGCCAGCTCTTTTTGTTCAAGGATATCAATCAGGCCATCCTCAAGGACACCGGCCTCTCCCCGTCGGAAATCATCGGCCAACCCGTCACGGCCATCTTCCCCGGCGTCGTCGAAATGGGCTTCCTCGATGTGCTCCGCCGGGTGTGGAAAACCGGCGCCAGCGAAATGCTGCCGGCCCGCCAGTACGCCGACTCCCGCATGACCCGTTGGTTCAACAACCATGTCTACAAGCTCCCGTCGGGCGAAATCGTCGCCCTCTTTGACGATGTCACCGAGGCCGTGGAGGTCCGCCGGGCCCTCGAACTCAGCGAAGCCCGCTTCCGCTCCCTCGTGGAGAACGCCAACGACATCGTCTACGCGCTCTCGCCGCACAACCGGTTCACCTATGTGTCCCCCAACTGGGCGGAAATCATCGGACACGCCCCCGCCGAGGTCGTCGGCCGGTCCATTGCCGATTTCATCCACCCCGACGACCTCCCGGTCTGCTATGCCGCCCTCGAGCGCGCCCAGTCCGGCGTCAAGCTCTCCGGCATCGAATACCGCCTCCACCTCCGCAACGGCGACTGGCGCTGGCACATGACCAACGGCGTGCCCATCCGCAATTCCGGCCTCCCGGAGGCCTCCTTCATCGGAATCTCCCGCGACATCCATGACCGCAAACAGGCCGAATCCTTCCGCCTGCTGACCGATTCCGTCCTCGCCATCCTCAACCAGGACGTGGAGTTCCCCGAGGCCATCCGTCGAATCCTCGACGCCCTCCGGCAATCCATCGGTTGCGAGGCCATCGCCATGCGCCTGAAACAAGGCGAGGATTTCCCCTTTTATGAAGCCCTCGGCTTTCCACCCGATTTCCTCGAAACCGAAAACTCCCTGCTCGCCCGCGATGCCCATGGCCAAATCTCCCGGAACCCCGATGGCCGCCCCTCCCTCGTCTGCACCTGCGGCCTCGTCCTGTCCGCCTTGGCCAGTACGCTCTCGCCTTTCTCCACCCCGGGCGGCAGCGCCTGGACCAACGACTCCTCCCAACTCCTTCAATTGGATCCCGGTCGCGACACCCGCCGCGACCCGCGCAACCGCTGCATCCATGACGGCTATTCGTCCCTCGCCCTCGTCCCCATCCGGGCCAAATCCGAGATCGTCGGATTGTTCCAGCTCAATGCCCGCGCCCCCCACCGCTTCTCCTTGCCCCTCGTCGAAACCATCGAAAACATTGCCGGCCATGTCGGCCAGGCCTTCATGCGCAAGCAGGCCGAGGAGGAACAAGACCGCCTCCAGTCCCAGCTCAACCAAATCCAGAAAATCGACTCCGTCGGCCGCCTCGCCGGCGGCGTCGCCCACGACTTCAACAACATGCTCCAGGTCATTCTGGGCTACGCCGAACTGGCCATGCGCCAAATGAACCCCGGCGACCCCCTCTATGAAGACCTGTTCAAGGTCCGCAAGGCCGCCGAACGCTCCTCCAACCTCACCCGCCAACTCCTCGCCTTCGCCCGCAAACAGGTCATCTCCCCCAAGGTCGTGGATCTCAACGACACCGTCGAAGTCTCGATCAACCTCCTGCGCCGCCTGCTGGGCGAACGCATCGATTTGGTCTGGTATCCCGCCCCCGACCTCTCCCCCCTGATGATCGACCCCTCCCAGATCGACCAGATCCTCGCCAACCTCTGCGTCAACGCCCGCGACG
>CAYODC010000148.1:0-5771 GCA_964402575.1 uncultured Verrucomicrobiota bacterium | reverse complement strand
GGGGCGGGCGCTGAAAATGGGGGCGCTGGCGGGTTTTCTGTTTTGGCTGCTGAGTATCCGGTGGCTGACGCATGTGACGGTGGCGGGATGGATCTTCCTGAGCGCCTATTGCGCGCTCAACGTGCTGCCGGCGGCCTGGCTGGCGAACCGCTGGCGCGGGGGGGGGCTGGGATTCGCGGCGGCGCTGGCAGTGGTGTGGACAGGGTGCGAGTTTGTGCGGGGCTGGCTGGGGGCGGGGCTGACGCCGTGGCTGCCGGCGGTGCAACTGGCGGAATTCGGGGGGGTATGGCTGGTGTCGGGACTGGCGGCGTTTGCCAACGGGCTGGCGGCATGGGCGGTGGCAGAGCGGCGCGGATGGCGAGGGCTGGCGGCAGGCGCGCTGGCGGTGGGGCTGGCGCTGGGCTGGGGGACATGGCGCGTCCGGGGACTGGAGCGGCAGGAGGATGCGGCGCGGGACGGGGAAGGACGGAAGATCCGGGTGGCGCTGGTGCAGACGTCGATTCCGCAAGACGAGAAGTGGGTGCGGGCAAAGATCGAAATGATCTACGCGCGGCTGGAGGAACTGACCCTGCGGGCGCAGGAGGATCCGCGGACGGAGCTGGTGATCTGGCCGGAGACGGCGCTGCCGGACGACGTGCGCAGCAGCGAGCGCAGCTACGAGCTGGTCTGGCGGATGTGCACAAACGGGACGGAGATCCTGACGGGGTCGCTGGACACGGCGGCGCTGGATTCCGGGGAACCTCTCTATTTCAACAGCGCGTTCCTGTTCGACGGGGACGGGCGGATTGACGGGGAGTACGACAAGCGGCACCTGGTGGTGTTCGGGGAGTTCATTCCGCTGCAGCGGTGGATTCCGCGGCGGTGGAAGGAGGCGCTGGGGTTGCCGGAGAGCATCACGGCGGGGGGCGAGGGCGCGGTGTTCCGGGCGGGGGCGGCGAACGTGCCGCTGGCGCCGCTGATCTGCTTCGAAGACATCCTGCCGTACCTGGCGCGGGCGGATGTGCGCGCCGGGGCGCGGATGCTGGTGAACGTGACGAACGACGCATGGTTCGACGAGCGGGTGGCGCCGCGCCAGCACCTGCGCAACGCGGTGCTGCGGGCGGTGGAGAACCGCGTGCCGCTGGTGCGTGCGGCCAACACGGGCGTCAGCGGGGTGGTCACACCGTCGGGGCGGCTGCGGGACTTCCTGGCCGACGAGGAGGGGCGGACCTGGATGCCGGGCGTGCTGCACGCGGACGTGCCCGTGCCGCCGGACGGGGCTTCCTTGACAATCTACACGCGATATGGCGACATATACGGAATGGCTTGCGCCATGGCGACGGCGCTGTGGCTGGTCCCGGCGGCGTGGAAGCGGCGGGGGCGGCCAAAAGCAATTGTGACAGGATGAACAGGATGTTCAGGATGCAGATGGGGCGAAAGCTTATCCTTCTGACTTCTGATTTCCGAATGCAAAGGGTTGTATGTTAGACGAGCTTTCATCGCGAATCGCGACCGTGAAAGAACACCTCGCAGGAATGAGAGGCTATCTTTGACGTCGATGGCAAAAAACGGATCATCGAGGAACTGACGCAGCGGATGTCGACGCCGGACTTCTGGAACGATGCGGCCGCGGCGCGGGGGCTGATCGACCGGAAGAACACGCTGGAGGCGGTGACGGGGCCGTACGAGAAGCTGGCGGCGCACCAGGAGGAGCTGGAGCTGATGGCCGGCCTGCTGGCGGAGGAGGGGCACACGGCAGGGGACCACCCGGACGTGGCGGAGCTGGGTCGGCAGGTCGGGGAACTGGAGAAGCAGTACGCCCACGTGGAGCTGCAGTCGCTGATGACGGGGCGCTTCGACGCAAACAACGCCTTTTTGACGCTGCACGCGGGGGCGGGCGGAACGGAGTCGTGCGACTGGGCGGCGATGCTGCTGCGGATGTACGATCGCTATTGCCAGAGGCAGGGTTTTTCCGTGACCACGGTGGACTACCAACCCGGCGACGAGGCGGGGGTCAAGAGCGTGACGCTGATGGTGAGCGGTCCGTGGGCCTACGGGTTCATGAAGGCGGAGCGGGGCGTGCACCGGCTGGTGCGCATCAGTCCGTTCGACGCGGCCAAGCGGCGGCATACGTCGTTTGCGTCGCTCGACGTGGTGGCGGAGATCAGCGACGACATCGAGGTGGAGATCGACGAGAAGGATTTGCGGGTGGACACGTACCGGTCGGGGGGCGCGGGCGGGCAGCACGTCAACAAGACCGATAGCGCGATCCGGCTGACGCACCTGCCGACGGGGATCGTGGTGGCGTGCCAGGCGGAGCGGAGCCAGCATTCGAACCGCGACAAGGCGATGAAGATTCTGCGCGCGAAGATCTACGAGCTGGAGCAGGACAAGAAGCGGCGGGAGATGGAGCAGTTCTACGGGGACAAGGGCGAGATCGCCTGGGGGCATCAGATCCGTTCGTATGTGCTGCAGCCCTACACGATGGTGAAGGATCACCGCACAGATGCCGAAACCGGGCAGGTGGACGCGGTGCTGGACGGCGAATTGCAGATGTTCATCGAGGCGTGGCTGAAGCAGAACCGCGGGGAAAAGGCAACGTAGGGGCGGGGTTCAGGATTCCGGATCGATCCGCCATCCGGGGAGCAAGTTGGAGAGAGCATGAAGACCGTCTTACTCGTCATCGACGTTCAGAACGACTATTTCCCCGGCGGGAAGCTGCCGCTCTGGAATACCGAGGCGACGCTTGAAAATATCGAGCGGGCGATTGGGTCCGCGCGTGCGAAGCAGATCCCGGTCGTCCTGATCCAGCAGTTCACGGATTCCAAGGTTTCGCCGATGTTCAATGCCGGAACCGCCGGCGCGGAGATCCATCCTCGCATTCGCCGCGCCGCCCCGGATGCGCCGGTGGTGGCGAAAGCCTTTGCGGACAGCTTCTATCAAACGGACCTGGACAAGGTCCTCTCGGAGCTGGGCGCGTCAAGGCTGCTGGTGTGCGGCATGATGACCCAGAACTGTGTTACTCATACCGCGATTTCAAAGGCGGCGGAGAAATACGAGGTGGTGATGCTTCCGGATTGCTGCACGACGGTGGACGCCTTGATCCACACCATCGCGCTTCGGGCGGTGTCCACGCGGTTGAAGCTGGAGCCAGCCGACAGCGCCCTGAAGTGAAGAAGCATCCAACACGGAGGGGGTGTTCTCCCTCCTGCCCCCTGAACCCTTCTACTCTTCCAGCCCCAGTTTCTTCAGCTTGGGCCGGATGACCATTTGGCAATAGGGGGCGCGCTTGTTGAGGCGGTAGTATTCCTGATGATAGTCCTCGGCGGGGTAGAATGGCGCGGCGGGGGAGATTTCCGTGACGATGGGCCGGGCATGGCGTCCGGAGGCGTTTTCGGCGGCGAGCGAGGCCTGGGCCGCCTCCGCCTGGGCTTCGGAGTGGGTGAAGATGGCGGAGCGGTATTGGGTGCCGACATCGGCGCCCTGGCGGTTGAGCTGGGTGGGGTCGTGCGATTTCCAGAACACCTCCAGGAGCTGGCTATACGATATCGCCTGAGGGTCGAAGATGATTTGGATGGCTTCGGCGTGCCCGGTGTCGCCCTCGCAGACCTGGGCGTAGGTGGGGTGGGCCGTGTGGCCGCCGGTGTAGCCGGAAACGACGGACACGACGCCGGGCTGCTGGCGGAAGACTTCTTCGATGCACCAGAAGCAGCCGCCGGCGAAGGTGGCGGTTTCAGTCGGGATGGCGGGTTTCATGGCGTCTCCGGGTTGGGCCTTTGCGGAAAGGACGGCGAGCAGGGCGAGGGATGACAGGAGCCGTTTCATGCGGACAGGATACCGCATGGCGAAGGGCTTTGCCGGAAAAATTGGTGGATCAGTAAAGCCTGTGCGGGATGGCGAAAGGCGGCCAGGGGGGTGCGGGGGTGCGGGTGCCCCAGAGCTTGGCGTGGAAGTCGGGACGAGAGTCGGGGAAATCCCAGAGGGCGGGGCCGAGGCGTTGTTCGAGGGCGGAGAGCAGGGAGTAGGCTGCGAGCGCGGGGCGATAGGCCACGGGGTCGGTGACGTCAAAGGCCAAGCCGCGGAGGGATCGCCCGGTCTTGTCGGGATAGGTGCAGGGGGTGATGCGTAGCCCGGGCAGTGGCGGTAATTCGAGCGAGGAGAGATCGGCGTGGACCGAGCCCAGTCGTTGGAAGGCCAGGGGGGTTCCGCGCGCGTGGTCGAGCATGGGCAGCGCCTCGGAAAAGACGGTGAGGGGAAAGCACAGCGCGTTTTCGAGCGAGACGATGGCGGGAGAGGTGGCGCGCCACTGGGGAAAGATTTGGCGAAGCGGCAGGTTGCGGGAAAGGCCGGGGCAGGGTTCCACATGCAGATCGAGGGAATCGAGCGCCAGGGCATCGCGGAGGAACAAGGCGGTTTCACCGGGGGTCATGCAATAGCAGAACGGGGTGGGGATGAGACCGACGAACGAGGTGCAATCGGGATCGAGCAAGGGGCCGTCGGGGGGCGTGAGCATCAAGGGGTCGGGCCGGTCGGCGACGATCAGGGATTTGCCGAAGGCGGCGCAGGCTTCCATGAGGAGGCGGAGGGTGGAGACGTAGGTATAGGCCCGGCAGGCGATGGTTTGGATGTCGAACACGAAGGCGTCGACGTGGTCGAGCATTTCGGGGGTGGGGGCGCGGGTGTCGCCGTAGAGGGAGAAGACGGGGATGCGCCAGTCGTCATGGGTGGAGTCGGCAATGGTTTCGCCGGCGGCGCCGCGGCCGAAGAATCCGTGTTCGGGGCCGAAGAGGGCGGCGAGGTTGATGCCGGCATCGCGCAGGAATTCGGCGGAGTGGCGGCCGTCGGAAACCACGCTGGCGGGATGGGCCACGAGGCCGACGCGCCTGCGCGCGAGCCGGTCGAGGGGCAGGGCTTCGATGCCGGGCCGGATGGCGGGGAGTTCGTTCACGGAAGAAATCTTAGCAGATGTGAATGGGCAGGAGGAGAGATTTCGACAGAGGGAAGAACAGGGTGGCGCGCGGGCGGGGGGGCGGGTAGGATGCGGGGCATGAGTGCGGGACGGAAGCGAGTGGCCGTGGGCCTGAGCGGCGGCGTGGATTCGAGCGTCGCGGCGGTGCTGTTGCAGCGGGAAGGCTGGGAGGTGGTGGGGCTGACAATGAGCATCTGGGACGGGTCGGTGCCGATTCCGGATGCGGGGCTGAGCGGCTGTTTCGGGCCGGGGGAGACGCGGGATTTGGAGGCGGCGAAGACGATGGCCGCGCGGTTGGGGATCGAGCATCGGGTGATTCCGTTGGCGGCGGAATACCGCCGGACGGTGCTGGAGTATTTCCGGGAGGAATACCTGGCGGGCCGGACGCCGAATCCATGCGTGCGGTGCAATCAGCGGATGAAATTCGGGTTCCTGCTGGAGCAGGCGCGGGCGCAGGGGGTGGAGTTTGACAAGTTTGCGACGGGCCACTATGCGCGGGTGGAGTTCGATGAGGCGGGCGGGCGCTGGCGGCTGCGGCGGGGGGTGGATGCGGCCAAGGACCAGTCGTATTTCCTGTCGCGGTTGGGGCAGGAGCAGTTGTCGGGGTTGATGTTTCCGCTGGGCGGACTGCGCAAAGGCGAAGTGAAGGCGTTGGCCCGGGAGCTGGGCTGGAGCGACGTGGCGGAGCGGGAGGAAAGCCAGGATTTCATCGAGTGCGAGGATTATTCGGTACTGTTCCGTCCGGGGGATGCGAAGCCGGGGGATTTCGTGACGCGCGATGGCCGGGTGCTGGGGCGTCACCGGGGGGTTTTGCATTACACGA
>CAYODC010000147.1:0-5839 GCA_964402575.1 uncultured Verrucomicrobiota bacterium | reverse complement strand
GCAAGCCGACCGGCGGCGAATCGCGCGCCGCGCGCGAATGGCCGCCGGGCGGCGCCAAGCCAACCGACGAAGGCAAGGCGCGGAGCCTCCGCGACCTGTTCGCGGAGGGCCGCGCGTTGCAAGCGGAGTCCGCGGAGTCCGGCCCGACGTGGCGGGCACGCCCGCCGCCGAGGGCTGGCGACCCGCCCCCGCAAGACTGCGGGGGGTCGGGGGTGTTCAGCAAGCGGCGGGGGTTTTCAGGCGGGGGGACCCGAAGGGCGGCGGCACTCTAAACGAAAATGGCCGCCGTGCGGTTGCCCCCAGTGAGGGAGCGCAAGCGACCGAACGGGGATGGGTTTGCCTCCCGGGCGATGATCCGCATAGAAAAGGGGGCGCCTCCGAAAGGGGGGCGCCGGGGGGAAAACCAAGGCGGGGGAAACCGCAGCCTCCCGCCTCCCGCCGCGCCAAGATAAAAGCCGCACTCCCGACACCCGCCTAAGGCGGCGTGGTCGGGAGTAGCGGCCACAACGGCGCGGCCGCAGCCCCGCAGGAGACGTGACGCGGCGTCTTCGCCGCGGCGCGGCTCCTGGGCGCGCCCCATCCCCGCGAGCAAAGCGAGCGGCAAAAGCCGCCCGCAAAAAGATTAATTTATGAAAGTGACCCCTTTTGTTATGAAAGTGACCCCTTTTGCAATGAAACCCGCGGAAAAGACGGTCGGGACGTGGCAACGGTTGACCCGTTCAAAACAAGTGAAAGGAGACATCCGTTTTAGAAACGGATCAAAGGGACTTTTTGTGTTTGACCGGAACCTCTAATGGGTGACCCCTTTCCGATCGCAATCATGGCAACGCTCTGCCGGCGGCGCACCGCTGTAGCAGTCACGGCGTCTTCCGCAAGGTAATGTTGAGAACATCCGGGATGTGTTCCGCAAATGGGCGGAGTCTCATCTTCTCCTGAGCGTAGCCAGGCTTGGCAACCGCAAACGTAATGATAAATGCCTTCGTGTTAAGAAGCGCACTTCCCTTCAAGTCCGTTGTCAAGACCAGCGGCGTGTGTTTGACCATGGGTTCCTTGTACAGGTCTAGCACGTTTTGATGCTTGGTTGTAATCTCTACGGTAATCTCGCAACCAGCCAAAGGCGTTCCGTCCGCATCCTTGACAAGGATCTCCAATTCAACCGATGGGTTAAGACCTTTTGGTCCATGGGTTTCGGCATCTGGCTCGATCTTGCCGTGCATCCAGTAGGCATATGTACCTTGTTCCCATTTGTAGATGTATGCGGAATCCTCTGCGTCCTTGAGTAGCACTTCATCGACGCCGTCACCATCGATATCCTTCCACTGCGGATTCCCGCCAACTGTGAAGACGTTTGTGGAGCCGCACATCACTTTATATGCGACCCTCAAGACCAGTTTCTGATCCGTCAACTCGTAGATATGGATCCAGTCTTCCTCGATAGGGACAGTGTCAGTGTCTGTAGGCGGCTTCCTCGCCCTCATCACACGAACGGCCAACTCACGGAACAACCCTTGCCCAGGTTCAATGCGAAAACCGCTTCTGCTGCCTAAGGTTTCGTCTATGCCATAAACGCCATGGGCAACAACATCGCGGTAGTCAGTCTCGCTACCTCGCGAATCGATCTTCACGCACGCGAATACAGCTTCGGCTGTCTTTTTCCGGGCCATCCGCTTACTACTGGTTTCCTTGTACTGCTTGGCCCCTCTCTGATTTGGGAGAACGAGACCACTCAGGAGAACAACTCCGTTCGTCAAAACACTCCGCGCGGGCCACACAAGAAAGCATTCCTTGCTTGATAGATCTGCGTTCTCAAGCTTGAACTCGACCTCGCCTGTCCAGTTCGTCTGATCTCCCCATCTCGACGGCTTCATCTTCTTGCCAATAAGGTTAATGCGCCGTGATTCTGGATATGCCGCCTCGACGATCTTCATCAGCTCTTCATTTCTCAGTTCGTCGAAGGTTGTAGCCTTAGTCATGAGTATCTGTTGTGTTGACGAGGCGTCCTTTGCCCTGGCGGGTGTTCCTCGCCATTCCATGCCCCTCCTGTACGATTCAGCGAGGTCTTTGCAGGATGCTGAAATACTGGACGACGTATGCTCCGTGCCAGTCATTACGAACGCTGTTCCGTCGAACTCGTAGACTTCGATCTCGTCGGTCCCTTCTCTCACCCGATGGATCTGCATCGCGGCAGAGTTCGGCGACTTGTGGTAGGATAGAGACCACTCGCGCTTCAGCCCGGAAGCCGCACTCGATGCCTCTCCTACCAAGGCACTGAATACTTCTCTGGCCGACGGGAGGTCGTAGATGATCTTTGTCTTTCGCATCCCGATCAAGTCTTCGTCCTGAAAGTACGAGATGTATGTCACCCCAACTTGCTTGCGATTCGGACCGAGAATTGCCAGTTCTTCACAGCCTGCATACGATCCGGACACTTCATTGCTCACAGCAGCAGACGTCTTGCGCACATCAAGAAGCCCATCGCGAGTTTGTATTGCCAACAACAGGAATGCCGTTTCCTCATGATTTCCGTATTGCTCACGATCTATCGCTTCGCGCTTAGCTATCAGTCTATCTGTCATGTTTACCGCGAATAGGAGGATATTGGTTCCGTCAGCCAACCGCACGGAAAGCAATTGCGAAACCTCGGCGTTTTCCGATTTGATGCCCTGCCCACCTTCAAGAAGGACCGTTGTCGGTTTCCCGTGTCGCTCCTCTGGAATCCTGGCACTATGATCTGGGAACGCCTTCCGCAGGGCGCTCTGAAGAATAGTTCCATTTGGTGGAACGGTTTGGCCATTGACGGCTCCCGTAAGCAGTAAGAGCGCAAGAGTGACTATTCCGAGCACGTTCATCGTAGCGATCCTTTTTTCATGGGCCAAGAATGCCTTCCACCCAACCCCAAAACTCCCACACATTGTGTAATGGGTTGGATCTCATGGCACCATGTCCATCGATCCCGCGGAGTTCCGAATCATCGCTTTGGTACTTCGCCCCATTCCCGATACCAACCGCCCCCGCAGCCATTGTGAGGTCACAGAAGTAGTAGCTCATTTCCGCCCATCTTCGCATCTTGGACGAAATGACGGCAGGCGTTACCGTAGCGTCAATCTGCTCCGGAAGATCCTCATCAAACATGTCGTCGAAATCCCAATCCCCGTCGTCGGCCCCGCTGTCAGGACGAAATGGACCAATGAGCAGAAAGCCAATCTGATTATCCATCCACGCATTGAAACTGGTAGTATCGCCAACAACGTCGTCAGCAGCGGAGTAGCCACAATACAGCGTGCCATCGAGCTTTCCTGGGACCGAGGCAAAGTAGCCGCGTTGAGGATCTGGGTTCACATAGCAGTCTCCCCATCTCAATTGGTAGTCCACAAACGAGGGTTGTCCGACGATAGTGCTGGGTGGCGGCGGCCACCAGTCGTTTGCATTTCCCGGATGTAAATCGGGATTGGCGCTCCACCGATTCACCCACAATTCATCGAAATCAAGACCTCCGGCAGCCTGTCTGTATCCGAACGTTCTTGCCTGGGTCAACAGCTTTGGATTCTCGCCTCCCGGCGTCATAACTCCGCTCAGGTACGCTCCCTGCCCTGTTGCGGCTTCACACATTACGTAGTCCTTCACAACTCCGACCGAGTTGTCCCGCACTGCTTCACTCGCAACATTGTTACCTAAACTGTGCGTCATGATTGAGAGTTGCCGACTCCCTGCAAATGCCTTTATGCTTGGAAGTATGGTGCCCAACGCAGAACCTGCCTGAAATGAGTTGAATACATTGCAGTTGAAATGTGGTGCAGTGCCCTCGTCACCTGTCCAAAGCACTGCCGCCAACCCAGATCGATAACCACGCCAGTACAGCCTCTTAAACACGGTTCTGTTATAGTCCCGACCTTCTTCTACCGTGTTGTTGTAGCCGTGAATAGAGAGGACAACCGAATTGTTTACACGGCCCCATTTCCCGTCTGAGATATTCCAAGTCACGTCGTCGCTCGCGATGCCAGAAGCCCAAGAGGAATAGATCGGCCCGGCGGCAGCGGGAGCAGGACCGGTGCAATTCCGCAGATTGATTTCTGACCACAGGTCGTCGACATCGTGAAGGTTCAAGAGGGTGTCGTCACGGCATAGTTCTGTTCCATCAGGTTGTCTCACTACAACGCACAGTTTGCCCGCACCTGCGGTCTTGCCTTCCAACACAAACCAGGTTGGCACAGCATTCGCAAAGTCGGACAGGTTGAGTTCGATCCCGTCACCTCCTCCAACCGTACCCGTTTGGTAATCTGAGTCACTTGCCATGGAATTGGCGATAGCGGAATCACTCAGGTGTTGTGTTCCCGTGCCTCTATGTTTGAAGACCCGAACAACGGCAGGACCGCCCTCCATTTCCAGAAACACCTTGCTCCCGATGGGATAGGCGTCTTTGAAAAGGGTTATCTTGAAGGGCGCAAGGTCCTGCAGATCCTTTGCACCGCCGATGACATCGTCGTCGCAATCATACCCCCAGACGTATCCGAAATCGTTGTTGTTGTTTAGCCAGAAAAGAAACTCCTTGGAAGCCTCTACGGTGTCATCCGCATCATCGATTGTACCGCTGTTGTCGGAGTCGACATCCAAGTCCACTTTCAGGATGGACAATGCCTTTTCGACCTTCTGTGTCTGTTGACAATCCCAGCGTCTGCTTACTTGGACCAGTGGAGTCTCCACAGTAAATACAACCTTGCCCGGACCGTCTTCCAGAGCCTCAAAATCAGCCGTCCAGCCCGTGTTGCTTTGAGGCTGTGCCGTCATGCCTTCCACAACCCAAGAAGAATAAATGTCCGGATACGAGAAAGGTTGTCCATTGTAATAGCCGTCATGATAATTCGTGATATACGCGGTGACAGTTACATAATCTCCGCTTTTGACGAAAATAGTGTTGGTGGGGGTCACAGCCAAATCCCATCTCGGGCAGCACCAATGGGCCCAGTTGGTAATCACCTGCCGAGTTTGGGCAGTTGCCGCCGAAGAGAGAATGAACAACCCCAAACCAACAACCAACAAGCTGCGTATATAATTCAAGGCAAAGCCGCCATTTCCTGGATCATTTCATCTTTAAGGAACTTCATCTGTTCCGGCGGATAGACTTGTTCCTGGCTATCAATATTTTCCATATTCAGTTCTGCCCGCAACAAAAGCGCTTTGGCATCCAAATGCCATTTGCTCTGCATGATCGGCGCGAGGCCCTGCGCATTTCGTAAGCTGTCAACACAACGATCGCGCTCAACGCTATCGCCTCGTTTATGAGCGGCCAGCGCTTTCCAATACCATGCAAGGCCGCACAGGGGATGGCATGGGCTTTCTGCAGTCAGGACATTAAATAAGGACAAGGCATCCGTTCCTCTTGCTTGTCCGACCAACCACACCCCAAAGGGTATTCCAAGTTGAACCTTCCCTTCTGGTGGCGTGGCCGGGTCTTCCGACCATTCGCGCATGAATGCCTCTGCCCTTTCGCCCTCACCCAACCGTATATAGGCGTCCATAAGCAGACCCATATATTCCCAGAAATTGGCCTTCTCGGACCATAGCCACGTCACTTTGTCCTCCGGCATCTCCTCCCAGAATCGAACAGCCTGCGATAAATAGCCGAAATCATATACCTGACGACGAGTGAGTTTGAAGAGAATGCTAATCGCCACGGATGGATGAGTGGCTTGCTTATATTGATCTAGAGCAAGGGCGGAACCCTGCTCAAAGATCTCCTGGCTCCAACCTTCAAGCTCCGGGAGAGTTACAGCCATCTGTCGAGCATAATTCGTCGCCGCTGAAATAGTCATATCCTATTGCAATAGAGTTGACTATATCT
>CAYODC010000146.1:0-5840 GCA_964402575.1 uncultured Verrucomicrobiota bacterium | reverse complement strand
GCGGCTTCGGCGCCCCCCAGGCCATCTGGGGCCTCGAATCCCACATCGACGCCATTGCCGCCCGCATCGGCCAGTCGCCCCACGCCTACCGCCGCCGTATCCACGCCCGCCCCGGCGATGTCACCCCCACCGGCCAGGTGCTCTCCGACGAGAACGGCTCCTCCGCCTGCCTGGAACTGGCCCTCAAACGTTCGGACTTCGCCCGCAAGCTCCAGCAGGCTTCCCGCGGCAAACTCCGCAAGGGCCAGAAGAAATTCTACGGCATCGGCCTCTCCTTCTTCGCCCATGGTTCGGCGTTTACCGGCGACGGCGAGTCCAAGTTCAAGGCCAAGGGCCGCATGGAACTCGCCCTTCTCGACGACGGCAAGCCCGGCGTCAACATTCGCGTCTCCTCCACCGAAATGGGCCAGGGCGTCCATACCATCTTCACCCAGATCGCCGCCGACGCCCTCTCGCTCGATCCCGCGCGCATCCGCTACCCCATGGCCGACACCGGCCTCGTCCCCAACTCCGGCCCCACCGTCGCCTCCCGCACCACCATGGTCGTCGGCAACGTCGTCCACCGCGCCTCCCTGGACCTCAAACAGCAGATGGAGGCCTTTGCCTCCCTCCGCTTCTTCCGCGGCCAAAAAACGGAACTGAAACATTCGCAGTTCGTCTCCCGGGGACGCCAGCCCGTTGCGTTCGCCAAGGTCTCCCGGGAAATGCTCGCCGAACTCGGCGACGTCAACGGCTTCTTCGAGTTCCACCTGCCCCCGGAAACCCGCTGGGACCAGGCCACCTTCAAGGGCGACTCCTACCCCGGCTACTCCTGGTCCGCCAACGTCGCCGAAATCGAAATCGACCCGCTCACCTGTGAACTCGCCGTCACCCGCGTCACCGCCGTCATTGACATTGGCCGCGTCATCAATCCGATCCTCGCCGCCGGCCAGGTCGAAGGCGGCCTCACCCAGGCCCTCGGCTATGCTGTCATGGAGAAAATCGCCACCGGCAAGAACGGCCTCTACGACGCCACCCGCCTCCAGACCTACATCATCCCCACCGCCCTCGACGTCCCCGAATACGACGTGAAATTCGTCGAATACCCCTACTCCTTCGCCCCCCCCGGCGGCAAGGGTCTCGGCGAACTGCCCATGGACGGCCTCGCCCCCGCCATCGCCAACGCCGTCGAAGCCGCCATCGGCAAGCGCCTGCGCTCCATTCCCATCACCCCCGAGGCCCTCTTCGAGGCCCTCCACCCCGCCCCAGGAGTTATCCCATGAGCCCCATCCTACGCACTTGGAAAATCAACGGCAAACCCGTCAAGGTCCGCGCCCCCGCCGGACGCCGCCTTCTCGATTTCCTCCGCGAAGACCTCGGCCTCATCGGTGCCAAGGAAGGCTGCGGCGAAGGCGAATGCGGCGCCTGCACCGTCCTCATCGATGGCGAACCCTCCGTCTCCTGCATCATCCCCGTCGGCCAGCTCGCCGATGGCACCGAAATCCTCACCATCGAAGGCATCGAAAAGAAACGCGCCGGCCGCCTCCTCCAGCAAGCCTTCGTCGAAGTCGGCGCCGTCCAGTGCGGCTTCTGCATCCCCGGCATGATCGTCAGCGCCTACGCCCTCCTGCTGCGCAACCCCAAACCCTCCGCCGCCGCCGTCCGCCAGGGGCTCTCCGGCAACCTCTGCCGCTGCACCGGCTACGCCAAAATCATCCAGGCTGTCCGGCTCGCCGCCTCCCGCCTCCCCGCCGCCCCCCAGAAACGGAATTAGCCGAGGCCTGCCCATGAGCATCACCGAAAAGATCGATATCCGCTTCCCCAAAACCCTCGCCGAAGCCCTCCGCCTCCAGGCCAACGATAAAACCCGCGGCAAGCTGCTCGCCGGCGGCACCGACCTCATGGTCCAGTGGGCCTCCGGCGTCCCCGTCCCCGAACGCGCCACCTCTCTCTGGGATCTCCCCGGCCTCTGCGAAATCGAAATCCGGGATGACGACATCCTCGTCGGCTCCGGCGTCACCCACGCCTTCCTCGTCGAAGCCAAACCCATCCACCGCCATCTGCCCGCGCTCATCGCCGCCGCCCGCACCGTCGGCGCCGCTCAGATCCAGGCCCGCGGCACCCTCGGCGGCAACGCCGCCAACGCCTCCCCCGCCGGCGATACCGCCCCCGCCCTCCTCGTCACCGGCGGCTCCGTCCTTCTCGCCTCCCTCGCCGGCACCCGCGAAGTCCCCCTCGACCGCTTCTGGACCGGCTACCGCCAGATCGATGCCCGCCCCGACGAAATCATCCTCGCCTTCCGCCTCCCGAAAAAGGGAACCGCCAGGGAGCGCTTCCGCAAAATCGGCACCCGCAAGGCCCAGGCCATCTCCAAGGTCATGGCCGCCTCCCGCATCCACGTCAAAAATGGCGTCATCGAATCCGCCGCCATCGCCCTGGGCTCCATCGCCCCCACCCCCGTCCGCCTGACCGAAGTCGAAGCCTTCCTCGCCGGCAACAAACTCTCCGCCAAGCTGATCGACGAAGCCGAACGACTCGCCCAGGCCACGGTCAACCCCATCGCCGATATCCGTTCCTCCGCCGATTACCGCCGCTGGGCCTCCGGCCGCCTCGTCCGCGACGCCCTCGAAAACCGGTGATTCCGTTCTTTTTCCTTCCATAAATCCATTGCGTTCGGCCACCCCCTTGCGATATGTTTCCGGCCGTTATCGAAAAAGGAGCCCCACTATGACGCGCTGGCTGTCGATCTTGGTTTGTACCCTCGCCCTTGCTGTCTCTTCCACGGCCCAGGATGATCTGGATGCTTTGCTCGCCGGCCTCGGTGATGAGTCCGCCCCCGCGGAGAACCTGGCCGCGCCCGAGGAAGTCCCCGCCGCCATGGAGGCGCCGGCCCCCGCCGCCGACCCGGCCGAAGATCCTTTCGCCGATTTGCTCGCAACCCCCGAAGCTCCCGCCGCCGAACCGGCCCCCGCGGTCGAAGAATCCGCCCCCGCGGCAGTGGTCGTTCCTGCCGACGATCCGTTTGCCGATCTGCTCGCGGCCTCCGATACCCCCGCCGCCGAACCTGTCGCCGAACCCATCGCCGAACCTGTCCCCGCGGTCGAAGAATCCGCCCCCGCCATGGGCGAAGCCCCCGCGGCGGATCCCTTCGCCGATCTGCTGGATGAAAACTGGCCCACAGAAGAATCGGCCCCCGCCGACATGCCCGTGGCAGACGCAAGCCCCGCGGAAGAACCCGCGGCAATGACTATCCCCTTGGAGCCCACGATTGCCGAACCCGTCTCCGAAGACCCCTTCGCCGACTTGATGGATCCGGCGGCGGCGGCCACCGAAGAAGTCACCGAAGAGGCCGCGGCCGATGAATGGCTCGGCGGCGAATGGACCGAGGAAGATGCCGGCGCCGCCATGCCCATGGAATCCGCGGCGGTCGAAACCGAAGAGCCCGTTTCCGAAATCGAAGAAACCCCCGAGACCCCTGCCCTCGCGGTAGAATCCATCCGGGCCGAGAAACAAGCGCGCGCCCGCGAAAAGGCCGAAGAACGCAAGCAATCGAGATCCGACGCCATCGAGGCCGCCAAGCAGCGCGCCAAGGACAAGAAAGAGGCCGCGGCCAAAGCCAAGGCCGAAGCCCGGGAAAAGGCGGCCAAGAAGAAAGCAGATGCCCGGAAGGCAGACGCCCCCCAGGAGGATCAGCCTGCCCCCAAGGCCGGACTCAAGCCCGCCGTGGCCGGCAAGGTTCCCGAGTGGAATGAACCCGTGATGTGGTAGGCGTTACGCCTTCCTCTCCCAAGCCGGCGGATCCCCCCGCCGGTTTTTTCTTGTCCGGATCTTCTTCTCCGGACCTTCCCCCTCACTCGCGAAAACCGTTGGTGATCGGCATCCGCCGGTCGCGCCCGAACGCTTTTGGCGTGATCTTCACCCCCGGCGCCCCCTGCCGCCGCTTGTACTCGCTGCGGTCCACCATCCGAATCACCCGCCGCACCGTGGCCTCTTCAAACCCCTCCGCCAAGATGTCTTTCAACCCCTTCTGCTGTTCGACATAGCGCTCCAGGATCGGATCCAGCACCTCGTAGGGCGGCAGGGAATCGGAATCGCGCTGCCCCGGCTTCAGTTCCGCCGAGGGCGGGCGCGCAATCGTCGCAGACGGAATCACCTCGCCGCACCCGTTGCGCCAGCGCGCCAGCTCGAACACCAGCATCTTGGGCACGTCCTTGATCAGCGCGAACCCGCCGCACATGTCGCCATAGAGCGTGGCATACCCCGTCGCCATCTCGCTCTTGTTGCCCGTCGTCACCACCATGTGCCCATAGCGGTTCGACAGCGCCATCACGATCACGCCGCGGATCCGCGCCTGCAGGTTCTCCTCCATCAGCGTGCCCGGCAGCGCCTTCGCCCAATCCACCTCCGCACAGGCCGGCCCCAGCATCGCCCCCAGCGCATCCACCGCCGGCGCAATCGGAATCCTCAGGCACGGAATGCCCAGGCGCCGCGCCAATTCCAGCGCATCCGAAAAGGTTTCCTTCGACGTGATCACGGACGGCAGCGTCACCCCGAACACGCGGTCCTTCCCCAGCGCATCCACCGCAATCGTCGCCACCAGCGCCGAATCGATCCCCCCGGAAAGCGCCACGATCACCCCCGGGAACCCGTTCTTGTCCACGTAGTCCCGCAGGCCGATCTTCAGCGCCTCGTAAACTTCCTCCACCGCATCCGGCATCGCCGCCATGCGCCCCGCCGCAGGCGCCCACCCCTTGTCCGACCGTTTCAGCTCCGCCATCAGCATTCCATCGCGGAACAGTTCCGATCGGGCCACGACCCGCCCGTCCGCCGCCACCGCCATCCCCCCGCCGTCAAACACCAGCTCGTCCTGCCCCCCGAGGAGATTCGTGTAGAGCATCGGCACCCCCAGCGCCGCCGTCGCCGCACGCGCCATCTCCTCGCGGTCGTTCTCGCGCCCCTGGCAATAGGGCGATGCCGACAAGTTCACCAGCAGGTCGCAGGCCCCTTTCAAGCCCCTGAACGATTCCCCTTCCGGCCACCAGGAGTCCTCGCAAACGTGGATCGCCAGCCGCGCGCCCTTGAACTCGAAAACCAGCGGCGCTTCTCCCGGCGTAAAGATCCGCCGCTCGTCAAACACCCCATAGTTCGGCAGCAGCATTTTCTTGGCCACCGCCACCCGCTTCCCGCCCAGGAAGAGCATGGCGGTGTTGAACAACTTGCCGTCCTCCCGCAAGGGGGCCCCAAAAACGGTCAGCACGTCTTTCGGCAGGTCGCCGGCCAGCTTCTCCGTCTCCGCCTCCACCGCCTCCATGAAGCGCGGACGCAGCACCAGATCGTCCGGCGGATATCCGCACAGCGCCAGTTCCGGAAACACCACGATCTCCGCACCGGACCCCGCCGCCTTTTGGGCGAAATCCCTTATTTTCGCCGCATTCTCCCGCACCGCCCCCACCGTCGGATTCATCTGGATCAAAGAAAAGTTCATACTGTTTTCCTCCCCGTCTTCGCCAGGAATACCGCCGGCAGCTCCGCCGGACGCTTCCTCGCATAGTCGAACGCCACCATCCCCGTCTTGGCCACCGCGACAATGGCCCCGTCCGACTCCCGTACCACGCGGTACATCAGATCGAACGTCCGCCGCTCCACGTCTTTCAACCCCATCTCGATTCCCAGCCCGTCGCCCCGGAACGCCACCGCCTTGAACTGCACCACCGCGTCGCCCATCAGCATCCCCACCCCCCCGATGTCCTCCTCGGAAAAGCCGAAATGCGCCAGAAAACGCAGCCGCGCTTCGTGCAGCAGCCCCAGCATCGCGTCGTTGCCCACGTGCCGACCGTAGTTGATGTCCGTGATCCGCACCT
>CAYODC010000145.1:0-5842 GCA_964402575.1 uncultured Verrucomicrobiota bacterium | reverse complement strand
TTGATTTCAAGCAGCATATCGATGGTCGGTTTGGCCGATAGCCCTGGCACGGCCGTGCTGCCGATATGGCTGATGCGATGAATGTCATCAGGACCAATCAGGCGCTCCAGGTTCGCTTTCTCCGCCGCATACCATTCCGGCCAGGCGGGATTGTATGGACGGATCAGAACAGGGTAGATGCGTTTGCGGCGTGCGTCTTCGGATTCAAAACGGATATTGTCCACATGTTTTTCAAACAATGCCAGCGTGATCCGGCCGCCGCTTTGCTGCCGTGTTTCGCCGGTGTCCAGATAGCCTGCCTTTTCGTAGCAGCGGCGGTTCGCGATCTGGTCAACGGGGAAGTCCAGCGTCCAGCGCGATGCGTCGGGAAATTGGGCTTCGCAAAGCAAAATGGCCCGCCTGGCGATGCCTTTGTTCTGCCATGCCGGGCGAATAAAAATCCGGGCCAGGTAACAGGTGCCGGGCTGCCCGTTCTGCTCCCAGGCGGCCATTCCGCCGACTGGTTCGCCGTCCGCAAGGATCAGAAACACCTTGCAGGCCGGCCGTTCCAGCCAGCGCATGATCTCGTCTGTTCCGCGCAGGTAGGGTGACCCGGCGTCATGGTATTGATCGTACAGCCGCTTGAAGGCCTCTTTTTGCATCGCGACCAGGTTTGCTGCATGCGCGGCGGTTGCACTTTGCAAGGTCACATTGATTTGAGCGTTCATAACGAGCTCCTTTTAACGGACGGCAAACGGCAGGGGTCAGACAACCCGATTACATGCGGGCTGCGTGCTTGAATTCAGCCACAAACTGGTTCCCGCAGCGGGCGAGCTCACCCAGCACCCGGTCGACGCCGTCGTCATGCCGAAACCAGTTGTCGCGTGTGATGCCGTAGACATCGACGGGAACAACTTGTATTTCCGCTTCGGGAAAAGCCAGCTGATAACAGATCAGGCAGCGTCGGGCGTGGAAGGATTTGCAAACCACGAGGGCTGTGCGGATATTCAAGCCATGTTCATCGACCGCTTTCCGGGACAAAGTCGCGTTCTCCTTGGTGAAGCCCGACTGATCCTCCCCGATGATGGCGGTCGGCGGCACGCCGTTTTTGAGCAGGACATCCGTATAGAACGCGCAGTCTGTCGCGTAGTCATCGCTGTAAAGTTCCGCCTTTCGTTTCACGCCGTTGAATTTGCCGGTTTTAATGCTTACGCCGCCGGAGGGCAGGATCAGGGGCGCGTACCCGTCGGCATACAGCTCAGCCGCTTTTTCCGGGACCGCAGGATCGCTGCCGCCCGGCAACAGCATCACGTCGGCTTGACGGGGTGTATCCGATACAAAAATGAACGATGTGATGTCCTCGATGATGCGCTTGTTCATACCGGTACCTCGCGATAACATGCATGCAACTGACATCGTTGCGTGTTTATCATTGTACACCTCCAAGCAACGTTTTTACGGTACAGGCTATCCTGTGGTATCCTGTAGGCAGCACAAACCGATGATCTTACTGGTGCACAGAGGTGTCATCTTCATGTCAGATCCGTCAGATAACATCAGCTATTACGATCAGAACGCGGCTTCTTTCATCAGCGGCACCCGTGATGCGGACATGTCTTTCCTGCAGAACCGGTTTCTGGACCGTGTCCGGCCGGGCGGCCTGGTGCTCGACCTCGGCTGTGGATCGGGTCGGGACAGCCGGGTTTTTCTTGAGAAGGGCTACGACGTTACTGCGGTCGATGCCTCGCGCGAACTAATCCGGCATTGCCGAACCTTCCTGGGCGACCGGGCGATCCAGGCGACGTTTGAGTCTTTCGGCAGCCCGGTTTGCTTTGACGGAATCTGGGCCTGCGCCTCCCTGATCCATGTTAGCCGCGAACACTTGCCGGATATCCTGCGCAAATACGTGGCCATGCTGCACCCCGGAGGTGTTTTCTTCATGTCCTTCAAGTTGCGGCCGTCCGATTACTGCGCTCATGGCCGTAGTTTTACCTGTTTCACGCAGCCGCAGCTGGATACCTTGCTCCGCCAGGCAGACGGCTTTGCCGAGATCGAATATATCGAGACAATGGATGTCCGGCCGGGCCGCGAAGCTGAAAAATGGCTCAGCGCCATCGGCCGCAAGGCAGCAGGATGACACGGGCGGTCACCTGGCATCTGCTCGGGCACCTGCCGGAAGTCGACGACGACTGTCTGGGCATCGACATGCTGGTTTCGTTTATCAAGCTGTCCGGTGTGCGTGCCGTCGAGCCGCTCCTGATCGAAGCCAGGCGACGTTGCATTCCTGTCCGGGTTCTGACCAGTACATACATGAACATCACCGATCCGGCGGCCTTGCTGGCCTTGTACGACCTGCTGGGCCATGGCAGCATCCGCCTTTATAACGGACCGGCACCCAGTTTTCACCCCAAGGCCTATTTTTTTCGATTCAAACATAAACCCGACTGCGTCTTTGTCGGCAGCTCCAATCTTTCCGAATCAGCTTTGAAACAGGGTGTCGAATGGAACTGCCAGATCGATACGGCAGCCGATCCGGCCGCTTACCGGGCCTATGCGGAAACCTTCGAGCGCCTTTTCGCGTACGAATCGTATCGGCTCGACCACGAGACCATCGTCGCCTACCGCCAGCAGCACACCAGCCAGGATGGAACCGCACGCGGTTTTGAGCTTAACGGCCACTATCGCGCCCACCAGAGGCCGATACCGGACAAATCTGGCGCATCGACGGAAAAGATCCATCCCAACGACGCCCAGACTGAGGCCCTGATCGAACTGAAACGGACCCGAAAGGCCGGCAACGATAAGGCGATCGTGGTGGCGGCGACCGGTGTCGGCAAGACATATCTGGCCGCCCTGGACGCCCTAGCCTATCCGACCGTTTTGTTTGTCGCCCATCGGGAAGAGATCCTGAACCAGGCCTGGCAGACCTTTGCCCGCCTCAGAGAATCCGAAGACCTGGGCCGTCTGTTCGCCGGCCTGTCGGAGACCAATCGGCCGGTGCTGTTCGCTTCGGTCCAGTCCCTGTCCCGGACTGAAGTCTTGCAGCACTTTGACCGCAACGCCTTTTCATACATCATTGTCGACGAGTTCCACCACGCGAGCGCCGCCAGCTACCAGAAAATCCTCGATTATTTTCAACCCGAGTTTCTCCTTGGCCTGACCGCGACACCGCACCGGCTGGACAAGAAGAACATCTTCGCGATCTGCGATTTCAACCTGGTCTATGAGGCCGACCTGTTTGCCGCGATCAACCGAGGCTGGCTCTGCCCTTTCCATTACCTGGGCATCTTTGACGATACGGTCGACTACAGCCGGATCAGCTGGCGCAACGGCGCCTACGCGGAACAGGAGCTGGAGGGCGCCCTGTCCGTCAATGAACGGGCCAATCTCGTTTTCCGGCACTACCAGGCTCACAAGCGGCGGCGAACCCTCGCTTTTTGCTCGTCGATCGCCCATGCCGACTTCATGGCCGGGGCCTTCAGCCGGCTGGGTGTTGCCTGCGCCTGCGTACACAGCGACAGCCAATCTCCCTGGTATCGGGAACGCTCGCTGGCGCTGACGCAACTGGGAAGCGGTGCGCTCGAGGTGATCTTTTCCGTCGATATGCTGCAGGAGGGCGTGGATGTCCCCCAGGTCGATCTGCTCTTATTTCTGCGCCCGACGGAATCGGCGACCGTTTTTTTGCAGCAGCTGGGCCGCGGGCTGCGCCGGGCGGAAGGCAAGCGCAACCTCAAGGTGCTCGATTTCATCGGCAATTACAAAAAGGTCGACCTGATTCCCTTTCTGTTCAGCCGCCAGCCGATTAGGGCGGCGGCCCGAGCCGTGCAAAGCCTGCTCGTCGATCCGGTCCTGCCCGACGGCTGTAACGTCCACTTCGACTTGCGCACAGTCGATCTGATCGCACGCATCCTGCAGAGCAAAATCCGGCTGCAGGACCGGATCAGGACGGTTTTCGACGACTGCCGGACCGCTTTGCAGCATGTACCGAGCCGCGTCGCGTTCTATCAGGACCTGGAAAACAGCCGTTACCTCGAACTCAAGGCCCATCCGCGGGACAACCCCTTCCGCGACTACAATGCCTTTCTGCACGTGGTCAGCCCCGAGACGCTGCCGCCGGGTTACCTGGATGCGCCTGCGCACAAGCTGGTCCGCACGATCGAGACTACCAGCATGTCCGCTCTGTACAAGATCCCCTGCATCCAGGCTTTTATCCGGGACGGTGCCATCCGGCGCGTCGCGTCGCGCGCAGACCTGATTCGTTCATTCCAGCAGTTTTACCGCAGCGAGCGCCACGCGCACGAGCTGCTGGCCTGGAAAAGCCGGCGTGACTACCGCAATTGGCAGCCGGACGACTATTTTGCCCTGGCCAAGAGCAACCCGGTCCATTTCCTGACCCGGACACATCCGGATGTCTTTGCTTTTGATCCGGGAACCGAAACCTTTCGGATCGTCCTCGATCTGGGATCCTTCTCGGACCACCCGTATTTCCTGCGTGATATCCAGGACGCCCTGGACTTCAGACGCAATGAGTTTATCGATTTGCGGCTGGACAACGAATCATCATGACAATGCAGTATCGACCTTTGCCGATCGGAACCTGAAAGAGAGGACATACAGATGCACGACCCCCTGACCTACGCTGACTTGATCGAAAAAATCACCGCCTGGGCAAAAGAGCTTCCCGCGATCCGGGCCCTCGTGATCATCGGGTCGCGGGCGCGAACAACGGTTCAAGCTGACCAGTATTCAGATTTGGACCTGTTGGTCGTGGCCGATGAGACGGAACCCTTTTTCCAATCTGCCGCATGGATCGGGGCGATCGGTTCGCACTGGCTCTGGTTTGACGAACCAACGCCGGTTGGCACCCTGGAGCGTCGGGTTTTGTTCGATCAGGCGCTGGATGTCGATTTTGCCTTTGTCACAAGCGGGGATCTGGAGCAGATCCTGGCAACGGAAGCGGTATCAATCCTGCAGCGCGGCTACCGCGTCCTGGTCGACAAAATCGAGCTGACCGGGAAACTGGCCAAAATTCCACCGGCGAAACCAGTTGTCCGGCCGCTGACGGAAGAGACGTTTGCCAACACCGTCAAAGACTTCTGGTACCACGCTGTCTGGTGCGGTAAAAAGCTCCTGCGCGGCGAAACATGGATGGCCAAATCCTGCCTGGACGGCTACATGAAGCGGCGGTTGCTGCTGCTGATCGAGTGCCAGGCCCATGCCAGGCATGGCTGGGATTACGACACCTGGTTTGACGGGCGCTTTTTCGACACCTGGGCGGATCCTGACATCCGGGCCGGGATCCGAACAACGTTCGCCCATTACGACAAAAATGACATCGCACGCGCGCTTTTCGCGACCATGGACCTGTTCAGGGCCGTTGCCCGGGAGACTGCCGAACGGCTGTCGTTCGCCTACCCGTACCGGGAGGACCAGGCGACGACCGAATGGGTGAAGCAGCACCTCCAGCGTCTCGGCTGATCGATCCGCAATCATATTGACAATCATCTATATCCGCGTTATGATCATATAGAAAACCATCTATATGATTGGAGATGCGACGATGCTTGCCTATTGTGACAGTGTCCTGCTGTTTAAAGCCCTATCCGATGAGACCCGTCTTAGGATTGTTGACATGCTGTCCTGCCAGGAGCTGTGCGCCTGTTCGATCCTGGAAGCGTTCGAAATCAGCCAGCCGACCTTGTCCTATCACATGAAAATCCTGACCGAATGCGGCCTGGTCCAGGCGCGTAAAGACGGATCATGGACGCGCTACACACTCAACCAGGAGTTGTTCGCGTCGCTCAGGCAGTTCCTGGCCCTGATCACGACCGACAAAGACGACTGCATCTGCAAGGAGTAGCGC
>CAYODC010000144.1:0-5895 GCA_964402575.1 uncultured Verrucomicrobiota bacterium | reverse complement strand
AACCTCCTCATCGCCGGCGCCGGCGGCGTCCTCGGCCGCGAACTCGTCCGCCAGGCCCTCGCCCGCGGCGACCTCGTCGCCGCCCTCGTCCTGCGCCAGGACGAACTGCGCGGCCTCGAACACCCCCGCCTGCGCATCCTCGAGGCCGACGTCACCAAGCCCCCTCAACTCCTGGGCCTGTGCGATGGCGTGGAGCAGGTCGTCTCCTGCATCGGCATCACCCGCCTCAAGGGCCGGTTGACCCACGAGGACGTGGATTACCGCGGGAACCTCCACCTCTTGGAAGAAGCCCAACGCGCCGGCGTCGCCCTGTTCGCCTTCCTCTCCCCCGCCGGCACCGGCCTGGGATTCGGCCACGCCCCCTTGATCGACGCGAAATACCGCTTCGAACAGGCCCTCCAAGCCTCCGGCATCCCGTGGCTCATCTTCCGTTCCGGCGGCTTCTTCCCCGACCTCGCCGACATGCTCACGCTCGCTGCCAAGGGCCCCCTCTACGCCATCGGCAACGGCGACTCCCTCAACACCCCCATCCATATCCCCGACCTCGCCGCCATCATGCTCGCCGACATGCTCACCGCCGCCAACCAAATCATTGAGGTCGGCGGTCCCGAGAACCTGACCTGGCGCGAAACCTGCGTGACCTGCTTCGATGCCCTCGGACTGGAAATCCGGATCCGCAACATCCCCATTCGTCTTTGCCGCTTCGTTCTTCCGCTGCTCCGGTTGTTCAGCTACCGCTACTGGGCCATGGCCCAACTCCTCCTCTTCATGTCCACCCACAACGTCCCCACCCCCCGCCGCGGCACTCTCCGTCTGCGCTACTACCTCGCCGCTCCCTCCTGACCGTTGGCGCGGCCTACAATTCGTCCATCCCCGCCCCGCCGGGCAGTCCCCGTGTGGCTTCGTAGCGGATATCCAGCCGCGGCCCCGCGCTGCGGAAATCCAGCCGCAGTTCGATGTCCTGCACCCCGCGCGCAAACGGCCACTGCGCGCTCATCGTCGCCACCAGCGGCTTCGCGGAATCCGCGGACTTCCGCTCCTGGATTCCCTTGCGCGACTGCTCGGCCAGCGCCAGCGCCTCCTGCTTCCAGTCCTTCAGGTCCCGCAGGTCCCGCTCGTAGGGCTTCAGGCCGCGCGCCACCATCTCCTCCCGGTTGGTCCAATGCTTGAATCGCTGCTCCAGCAGCCCGCGCTGCTTCTTCAATCGTTGCTCGGCTTCGGCAATCGCCGCGTCGTACTGTTGCGCCAGCTCGTCCTGCTTGCGGATCGTGCGCTGCAAGCCGGATACGTCCCTCGGCAGGTGCGTCGTCCGCTGCACCGGCTCGCCATAGCGCGTCCGCAGCTGCTCGCGCAAATACAGGAACCGCTGCTGCGCCTGCGCCACCGACAGCGGCGGAATGTCCCGCCCCGACGGATCGGAAAACGACAACCGCGCCCGCACCAGCATGTCCTGCACGAACACATAGGTCAGCAGGCTCGGCATCTCGAGCGTCGTCACGGCATACACCAGCGCCCGCTCGCTCTGCCGCCGTAAATCCCCGTCCTCCGCCACTTCCACTTCCTCCCGCGACATCCCCCAGCGCGTCCGCCGGAAATGAAACTCCTCCGGCACTTCCGGCTCGGATTCCGGTGCCGGCGCCGCAAACTCCGGCCGGACCCAGTCGGATACCGCCGGCGCCGGCTCCGGTGCCGGCGCTTCTGGCTCCGGCGCCCAGAACGGTCCCTCCTCCTCCGCGGCGGACAGCGCCTCCGGCGCCGGCGCGGGGACTTCCGGCACGGCCTGCACCGATTCCGCGGCGGCCTCCACCATCTCCGAATGCTTCAGCGCCGGCGACGGCAAAAACCACATCGCCATCCGCACCATCAGCGCCACCGTCGCCGCCAGGAACAGCACCCATGCCCATTTTATCTCGTCCATGCCGTCTCCTCCGCCTTTCGTGCAGCTTGAACCCGCCGCCTCATTTTTTTCCACACCGTGGAAAACTTTTTTCCACACCGTGGAAAAAATCAATCCCGCGCCGCCGCCAGCAGATACCGGCGCAGCACTTCGCGCCCGTACTCCAGGGATGCCCGCTCGATGTATTCGTTCGTCGTGTGGGCCTGGACGATCGATCCCGGTCCCCACACAACCGTCTCGCGGCAAATCCCGGACAACACACCCGCGTCGCTGCACCACGCCGCGCCTTCCAGCACCGGCGCCACGCCCGCCGCCTCCAGCGCCGCGCCCAACCGCCGCGGCAGCTCCGCCCCCGCCGCCGTATGGAACCCCAGCCCTTCCTTGATCAGCGCCAGTTCCACCCCGCCCGGAAGGCCTTCCAGCCGCGCCTTCACCCGCTCCAGCACCGCCACCGCGGTCTCGCCGGGCATCATGCGGCGGTCCACCTGGATCACGCAGGCGTCCGCCACGATGTTGGTGGCCGCGCCGCCGCGGATCGTCCCCACCGACACCGTCGGCACTCCCAGCACATCGCTGCGGGTCGTCCGCGCCGCATCCGCGGCTTCCTCCTCCAGCGCGCGCCACACCGCCGGCATCTTGAGAATGGCATTGTCGCCGCGGGAAGGGTCCGACCCGTGCGCGGCCCGCCCGCGCGTGGCCGCCGTGAACCAGCAGGCCCCCTTGTGCGCATGCACGATGTGCAGTTCCGTCGGCTCCAGCACGATGCATTCATCCGCGCCGCGCCCCTCGGCCGCATACTCTTCCGCGCCGGTGTTGCCCGTCTCTTCGCCGATCGCGCCCAGCCAGATGACCTGCGTCTTCGATCCCGCCAGCGCCGAGCGCACTTCGGGATCGCACGCCGCCATGAACGCGGCCAGCGGCCCCTTGGTGTCGCACGCGCCGCGCCCATAGAGCCGCCCGCCCTCCGCCCGCAGCGTAAACGGATCGCCCTCGAATCCCGCCACGCCCACGGTGTCCAGGTGCGACTCGAACACAATCGTCTTCTCGGGGTTCTCGGCGCCGATGCGGGCCACCAGGTTGGGCCGCCCGGGCGAGCGCTCCAACCGTTCCGTCCGGAATCCCCGGGCGGCAAACCAGGGCTCCAGCCAGTCGACGATCCGCGCTTCGCCGCGGTGCGCATCGTCGCCGGACAGTTCCGGATTCACGCTGGGAATCCCCACGACTTGGCGCAGGAGCTCAACTACGCAGAGGTGCTCGGTCATCGTCTTCGTTCCTTTCTGGGATCTTCACCCGCCCATCCACAAGCCGGCGGCAAACAACAAACCAAATGCCATGTGCAGCATCGCCATCCCCACCACGTGCGCTTCCCTCACCGGTCCGCTCCAAACCCCCGCGGCCCACGCGGCCGCCCCGGGGACGGTGAGGAAGGCCAGTTGCACCGGCAGCGGCGCGAGCCCCGAGGCGGCCAGGGCGCCGGTCAACAGATAGGCCGACGCCAGCAACCCCAGCGCCAGCCCTTTGGCCGCCCGCGGCGGCAGCCGCATCGGCAGCGTGCGCAGCCCCGCTGCCCGGTCCGATTCGATGTCGCGCAGGTTGTTGGCATAGAGCAGCAGCGTCATCAACAGCGCCGCCGGCGTTCCCGCCAGGATGGCGCTCCAGGAAAACCGGCCGGTCTGGGCCATGTGCCCCCCCAGCGTCATGCCCGCGCCCATCAGCGCAAACACCCACGCCTCGCCCAGCGCACGGTGCTTCGGACTCGCCGGACCGGCGGCATAGGCCCACGCCCCGGCCAGGCCCGCCAGCCCCAGTACCAGCAAGCCCCACCCCACTTGTCCCGCCAGCCACAGCCCCCCCGCCGCGCCCAGTCCCGCGCAGACCACCGCTCCCCGGAAGCAGCGGGCCGGGGACATTTCGCCATTCACCAGGACTCCGCTGCCCTCGCCGCCCCCCTTGCGATCCACGCCGCCGCGAAAATCGTAATAATCGTTCCACAGATTGGCCGCCGTGTGCAGCAGCCAGCCCGACACCAGCGCCACGCCAAAGCGCACGCCCGAAAACTCCGCTCCTCCGGCCCGCGCATGCAGCCCGCCAATGGCCACCGGCACCAGGCTCGCCGAATAGGCGTAGGGACGCACCGCCTTGGCCCAGAGCCGCACCGTGTTCACAACCAGCCACCCGGCAGCTTCGCCTCTTCTCCGGACTCGATGCGGACGCGCCCGATCTTCCATCCGTCCCGGCCCTTGCCCCACTGCATCACCGCCGTGCCATCGCCCTCGACCACGTCGCTCCCGTCCGCTTCCATCCAATAGCGCGCGTCCACCCGCGCCACGAAGAGACCGCCGCCCGCCTCTGCCACCGCGATGCGCGGCTGCCGGAATTCCATCCGCGCCAGCGATCCGCGGATCCGCACGAACAACTGGACGATCTCGCCGCGCCCCTGCGCGATCTCGCCCGCGCCATCCAGTTCCATCACCGCATCCGCCGCCAGCCATTCGCCCAGCCGGTTCCCCGCCAGCCCCAGCGCGACCGGAGACTCCGCGCCCGGCTTCTGCGCCAGTTCCACCACGCGTTGCGTCGCCCGTCGAACCCGCGCTTCCGCGCGGAAATACTGCACGCCCCACAGCGTCGCCACCAGCACGAACCCCAGCACCACCACGCCGGAGAGCTTCCGCCCGACCTGCGCCGCCGCTTTCGCTTCCACCGCTTTTTTCCCGTCCATCTTCGCTCTCCGCAAATTAGTCTGGCCAATCGTCGCCATTCAGCTTACAAAATGATCCCGAGAGTGGAAATGTCGAAAGAGTGTATTATGAACCAACCCACCAGCGTGCAAGATTTCGTCGAGCCGGCGCAGGCCATTTTGGAAAACCTGCTGCGCCTGCTGGAGTTCCAGGATGTCCGCCTGGAAACGTCCATCGTCGAGGGCCAGATCTTTTTCCAGATCGTGACGGCCGACGCCGGCCGGCTCATCGGACGATCCTCCCAGACCCTCGACGCCATCCAGTTCCTGCTCAATCGCCTGCTCTCGCGCCGCTTCGAAGATTCGCCCTACTGCGTGGTCGATGCCGAACACTACCGCGAGCGCCGCCGCGAAAAACTCCTGGCCGATACCCAGGAAGCCCTCCAGCGCGTCCGCCAAAACGGCCACCCCTGGCGCATGCCCCTGCTCAATTCCATGGAACGGCGCATCATCCACCAGGCCCTCAAGGATTGCCCCGACGTCCAAACCCAGTCCGAAGACGAGGATTCCGACGGCCGCAAGCGCGTCGTCATTTCCCTGGTCGAGGATTTCGTCCCCGCCGCCCCCTCGGAAGAACCCGCCCCTCCCCCCCCCGTCTAATCCCTCCCCTTGCCTTTGTCACGCGTTCCCCGGGGTTGACATCCCCCCCCCGAGGCTCCACAATGCGCCCTCATGTTTTCCGGAGCAATCCGCTAGCCCCAACCGTCACCTATAGGAAAGGATGATTCGATGAAACTCTCATTGCACTGGACGATGGCCGCCTTGGCCCTGCCCCTGCTCCTCGCCGCTTGCGCCGACTCCCAAACCACCGCCCAGGACCAGCCGGCCCCGGATCAAACCATCGCCCCGGCCGCGCCGGTCGCCGATGCCCTCCCCCCCTCCGATGTCCAGGACACCACCCCCGTGGCCAAGGTCGGCGATGAAACCATCACCGAAGGCGATATCCAGAAGGTCCTCGCCATCTTCACCAAGCAGATGGCCGGCCGCATCCCCCCCGCCCAGCTCACCGAGGCCATGCCCCGCATCCGCGAACGCATCGTGGAAGAACTCATCATGCGCCGCATCATGCTCGATGAAGTCGCCAAGGCGGGCATCACCCTTTCCGACGAGGAATTCACCGACATCAAGGCCGAACTCGCCCAGGAACTTCCCGAAGGCGTCACCTTGGAGGATTACCTCTCCGACACCGGCACCACCGAGGCCGAAATGCGCGAGCAAATGGCCGTCCGCAAGATGATCATGGCCCAGGCCGAGTCCCTGG
>CAYODC010000143.1:5464-5910 GCA_964402575.1 uncultured Verrucomicrobiota bacterium | reverse complement strand
GCGGATCATGTGGACGAGGGGATCGCCGAGCTTTTCGACCATGCCCTTGTCGATTTCGGTGTCGCCGCCCTTGATGACGAGTTCGACCTGCTTGCCGGATTTGCGGGCGAGGTCGCGGACGAGGCGGCCCATTTTCTTGAAGACGGGGTCGACCGGGACCATGCGCATGGACATGCCCATATCGCGCAGGGAGCGGGTGATCTTGCCCAGAAGGGCCAGGTTTTTTTCGATGCGCAGCGAGTTGAGGGAGCGGATTTCGGGATCGCCTGCGACGATGGATTCGATGATGACGAGTTCGCCGATCATGTCGAGCAGTTGATCGATGCGAAGGGAATCGACCTTCATGGTCTGGGAAACCGCCTGGGTTGTCTGGGCGGGTGCGGCATCGTTGCCGGGGAAGGCGGCGGGTTCCGGTTCGGGTTCGGAAGACGGGGGGGGGGAGGCGG
>CAYODC010000143.1:0-5454 GCA_964402575.1 uncultured Verrucomicrobiota bacterium | reverse complement strand
TGGTCGGTGCCGGCGCAGAAGAGGGGGGTGGCGCGAAAGATGCGGCGGCGGCAGGGGTTTCCAGCAGGACATGGAGTTTGTGAATCAGGCCGGGGAGTTCGGGGCGGATTCGCATGTTGGCGTCGTGCTGGAGGGCCTCGCGGAGGTCGCTGATCATGAGCTTGAGCATGTCGAGCGCGCCGAAGGTGAGTTCCACGGCGGCGCCGTTGAACGTGCGCTTGCCCTTGCGGATCTCATCCAGGAGGGTTTCGGCGGCATGGGCCAGGTCGCCAATGGGGGTCAGGCCGAGGAAGCCGGCGACGCCCTTGAGGGTATGGAAGGATCGGAAAACGGCGCTGACGGAATCGGTGTTCGCGGGGTTTTTTTCGAGGATCAGCAGGTTTTCGTCGGCGATATCGAAATGTTCCTGAGCTTCCGCGGTGAAGTCGCGGGCCAGATCGAGGTCCGAAATCTTGATGGAAGACGCCATGGGGGGGGGGGCGGAGGGTTCTACGGGGGCGGGGTTGGGTTCCGCCAAGTCCGGTGCCGGAGCCGGTGCCGGAGCCGGTGTGGGAGGCGGCGGGGGAGGAGGAGGCGGCGGCGGGGGCGCTGGAGCGGGAGGAGGGGGGGATTGGAACAGGGCCAGCAAGGAATCCGAGTTGGGAATGGGTTCGCCGTGGCCGAAGGTGGCGGAGGCCCGTTCGATCCAGTCCAGGGTGTGGAGCAGCACATCGATGGCGATGGCATCGGCCGGGCCATCCAGATAATCTTCGAAACGGTGGCAGACGCGCTCGATCGCCATCGCGCCCACGGCGCCCGATTCGCCTTTGAGGGTATGGATCATGCGCCGGAGGCCGGCGAGGGAATTCGCGTCGCGTTTTTTCTCGAAGGCCAGAACGAGTTGTTCCATTTCGGGGAGGACGGACTGTTGCTGTTCGGCGTAGGCGACCACGATGGAGTCATCCACCCAGGAGGCGGGCGATGCGGCGTTAGTATTTTCGGAGCCGGATGGAAGGGTGGCTTCGGCCGGCGCGGAGCGGGAACGAGCGCTCCACAGGTTGCGGATTTCCTCCAGCATCTTGCCGATGGCGGTCATGGCGGCATCGGGATCGGGCGCGCGTTTGAGGATGACGTCTTTGACGAGGTTGGCGGCGCGGGAGAGACCCTCGGGTGCTGCCGGAGGCATGTCCGGGAGGCCGGACCATGCGCTGGCCTGCCGTTCGAGATCGGTGGCGAAGCGGGCCATGGCCGGCAAGTCCCGGGGGGCCAGCAGCAGTAAATCGCCGGTGACCTGATCCATCCACTCGACATAAGCCGAAGTCATCGCATCATCATCGTTCATGCCGCGAGTCTACCGCCGGCAGGGCGGATGCGACAAGGAATAAATCGAACAAGAAGCTAACATAGCCGGGTGGCCGATCAAGGTTACGCTTGTGGTCCGGGGGGACACCCCGTATATTTCCGGCCAACAAGGAAGCACAAACCATGGCCAGCGGATCCAATCAGGGCAGCGAGTCTGTTTCAAGTCTCTCCGAGGGAATCGCGAGGTGTTCGGTCAGTTGTCCGATGTGCGGCCACCGCCACATCCAATACCGCGTGAATCCGCAGCTCTATTGGTTCACCGACATGGACGTGGACCGCCGGCCGACCGGATACCACTGCCGGAAAAGCCTCGAGGGATACTATCCGCGGCTTTACGAGATCTGGCATTGCCCGCAGTGCCATTTCACGGCGCACAACCGCGTGTTTCCCGATCCCTTGAAGCATGTGTACATCGAGAAGGGGCTGGTGGCGCGCCGGTTGGCAGACCTTCGCAAAGCCGATCCGGCGATGGGACGGATCACGGAAACCCTGGCGAAGGGGCTGGCGATCGAGACGATGGATTTTCCGCAGGCGATCCGCCTCTCGCTGCTGGATGTTTTCTATCAGAAGCTGATGTACGGCGTGCTGAACCAGGGGGAGGAGGATTTGGCATGGGGGTGCCTGCGGCTGGCGTGGCTTTTCCGGGATTGGCAGGAGCAGCAGCCCGACCGGGCCGAGGGGGAACAGCGGCTGAACGAGGCGCTGGAAGAAGTCGTCCGAGACTGGCCGGAGTGTCCCCGGAGCGAAAGCGCCGCGATGGAAGCCGCCTGCACGTGGTTTGGGCGGGCCCTGGACCGGACGTCGAAGGATCCCAATCCGGTGGATGTTTGCGGCATGATGGTTCAGATTGCGCGGATCCGGGTGAAGATGGGGGCGGTGGACGCTGCCTTGTCCCAGTTGGGGGAATGCCACCGGTCGATTGTCCTTGACCTGGAGACCCTCACCCGGGAGATGAACGAGGACATGCGCACGGGCCAATTGTCCGACGAGGAGCGCGGCCGGATGCTGTCCGACAGCCGGAAACTGAGGTCGATGCTGGATGAATGCCGGGCGCTGAAAGAGAGCATCCAGCAGGGCAAGGCCGCCGAAGACCGGCAGCGCGCGGAGGAGGTGATCCGTCGGCATGCGAAGTCGTCTCCGGCGGAATTGCGCAACCGGCTGGAAGAGGCCGGGATTTCGGACGCCTTGATCCGGAAACTGGTGCCCGAGCGCAAGGAAAGTCTGTTCGGGGGGTTTTTCAAGTCCTGATCCGGATTGCGCGTGGCATGCCGGGTGCTAACCCATGCCGGCATGAAGTTGTCGCAAAGCAGAGGATTCCGGTTGGCGGCGGTGGCGCTGGTGTTTGGGGCGTGGATGGCTGGATGGGCGGAGGCCGCCGCGGAGGAGCCGCCGGCGACCCACGGGGAGCCGGCCTGGATGTCGCGGGTGGGGGGGCCGGAGGCCGTGGCTTCCCGGCATTACGGTCGCGCGGCGTTCCGTTCCATGGGGGCGCTGCTGTTGATGATCGGGGCCTTGATGGGCGTGAATTACTGGCTGAAGCGGCGTGCGCCCGCCGGGAAGCCAGAAGCGGGCGAGTGTTTGCGGGTGAGGTCGCGGCTTCGTCTCGGTGTCCGCCAGGAGCTGTTGGTGGTGGATTGGGAAGGGGATCAGATCGTGTTGGGCATCGGCCCGTCCTTCATCCAGACGCTGCATGTCCGGCGGGGAGTGGCCGAACCGGCGGGAGTCCATCATGGCGAATAACCGGCTCATCGGGGTCCATTGGAATGGATGGCTGGCGGGTGTGCTTGCGGCGGGCATGCTGCTGACGGGGGCGGCGGCGGGGTTCGCGCAGACCGTGACGGGCGAGGGAGGGGGCGGGGGGGGCGTACCGGCATCCGTGCAGACGCCGGCGGGGCCGCTGGGGCTGCAAATTCGCTTCGAAGGGCAGGAACCCGAATTTTTGTCCACCTCGATTCGCATCCTGATTCTGATGACGGTGCTGTCGCTGGCGCCATCGATCATGATCATGCTGACGGGGTTTACCCGGATCATGATCGTGCTGGGGATCGTGCGGCGGGCGATCGGCCTGCAGTCGGCGCCGCCGACGCAACTGCTGGCGGCGCTGGCGTTGTTTCTGACGATGTTTGTGATGCGGCCGGTCTGGCAGGAAGTCGTGACGACGGCGTGGCTGCCGCTGAGGGCGGGCGAGATATCGGACGCGGAGGCCTGGGCGCGGGGAACGAAGCCGCTGCACAAGTTCATGATGGCGCAAACGGGGGAATCGGAGCTGCGGTTGTTCCATGAGATGGCCGACATGCCCATTCCGGACGCGCCGGAAAAGGTGGCGTTGAACGTACTGGTGCCCGCCTTCATGGTCAGCGAGCTGAATACCGCGTTCAAGATGGGTTTTTTGATCTGGCTGCCGTTCCTGGTGATCGACCTGGTGCTGGCCTCGACGCTGATGTCGCTGGGCATGATGATGCTGCCGCCGATGATGATTTCCCTGCCGGTGAAGGTGTTGTTTTTCGTACTGGCGGACGGCTGGACGCTGGTGATCCAGGGCCTGGTGAAGAGCTTTTTATAGGCGAGGAGCAGAGGTGAAGACATGACCCCTCAAATGGCGCTTGAACTGACCCAGCGGGCGTTGATGACGGCGATGATGCTGGGCGCTCCGGTGTTGCTGACGACGATGCTGGTGGGCGTCCTGTTGAATATTTTCCAGACCATCACGTCCATCAAGGACATGAGCCTGACGTTTGTGCCGAAGGTGGTGATTGCGTCGGCGATCACCGGGTTTTCGCTGCCGTGGGGGATTCAGACCATGAACGCGTATTTCAGCGAAATGTACGGATTGATGCTGCAGATGCGGCCATGACGATCCTGCTGGGCGACTATCCGGTTGTTTTCCTGCTGGTGCTGTTCCGGGTGGCCGCCCTGCTGTTCATGCTGCCGGTGTTCGGCATCATGAAGGGCAGCCGGTGGCTGCTGGCGGGGGCATCGCTGTCGCTGACGCTGCTGTTGTGCGCGATGGTGCCTCCGGCCTTCCGGGATGCAGCCGCGATGATGACGACGCCGGGCGACGTGATTTGGGCGTTGATCGGGGAGATGCTGCTGGGGGCGGCGATGGGGGCGATTTGCGGTGTATTTTCCAGCGCCTGCTTCATTGCGGGGGAGATCGCAGCCCAGGGGACGTCGTTGTCGATGGCCCAGGATCTGGATCCCGTGTCGGGCGAGTCGTCCGACCTGCTGGCGCAAGTCTGGCGGATGCTGTTTTTCCTGTTTGTCCTGTCGACCAACGCGCACCTGATGCTGATCCACCTGGTGGCCAAGAGTTTTGAGACGTTGCCGGTCCCCTGGGTGGGGTGGATGGGGAGCGGACTGGATCTGGCGAACCTGGGGGGGGTGGCGATCCATGCCGGAGTGTCGCTGGCGATGCCGGTGCTGGTGGTGACGACGCTGGTGACGATTGCGATGGCGCTGATGGCGCGGTTTGCCCAGGAATTCAACGTACTGTTTTTGTCGCTGCCCTTTCGCATCATTTCGGGCATTTTTGTCATGGGCATGGCTATCCTCCTCTCGGAAGGGGTGTTGCAGTCCATGGCACGGGAAATGCTTGTCATGGTAGCCCGCTTCCTGGCCAGTTAGGCCAAGGCCTCCGGTGAAGACCGGGGAGGGCGGAACGGAAGACGGGCGGACGAGCAATGGAAGGCAAGAACGGCCAAACTGAAAAAGCGACATCCCGGCGTCGCAACAAGGAACGGGAGCACGGCAACCTGCCGATTTCCCAGGAAGTGTTGTCGGTGGCGGTATTGACGACGGCGACCGTGATGCTGCGGTTGATGTTTCCGGGATTTTTGCGGGGCACGCGCCAGATGATGGAATTCAGCTATTTGGGGATGGCGCCCGGCGAGCATTGGAGCGGAGTTTGGCTGCAGGAAATGTATTGGCACGGGATGGGCGCTGTTTTGCAGGCCTTGGCGCCGTTGCTGGGGTTCGTGATGCTGGTGGGGGTGGTGGGCAGCATGGCCCAGACGGGACCGTATCTGAGCTGGGGAGCCTTTCACGCGGGCGGGTTGCAGGCCTTGAACCCGATGCGGGGGGCCAAGCGGTTGTTCTCGGTGAAGTCGACGACGA
>CAYODC010000142.1:0-6000 GCA_964402575.1 uncultured Verrucomicrobiota bacterium | reverse complement strand
AGCCGGGCTGTTTCCGGTGGTTGAGCGGCTACACCATTTCCGAAAATGCTCTAGCGCCGCGGTCCTACGCGGCGAGCGAGGGAGTGTCAGCGACCGCAGCGGCATACCCCCGATAACAGCCATAAAACCGAGTTTTCCACAGTGTGGAAAATATTTTTCCATAGTGTGGAATAATCACGAAATAGTTTTCCATACTGTGGAAAACTCTGCGGGCCGCAATTTTCCCGCGGCGGCGGAATCTTGTAAGATACGCTTACGAGATGGTTTTGAATGCTGTGGCGGTGGCGGCGCGCTCTTGGTTCAGCGCCAGCAGGGCAGCGAGGATTTCGTTGTCGGTCAGGTCGGGCTTCCAGCCGTAGGCGGCGAAGACGGCGGCGTCCAGTTTCTTATGCGCGAGGTCCAGCCACGCCGGGCGCTCGTTGTAGAGCGCGGTGAGCGTGCGTTTTTTCAGCGAGGCCGCGCTGGCTTCGTCCTTGGGCACGATGCGCGGATAACGGACGGTATTCGTGCCGGGTGCGATGTAGCGGGACCACGGGCCGCCGGGCGTGCCCGGAAATTCCAACACTTCTTCGCGCGTCCATTCGGGCGGGTTCAGCCAGCGCTCGCGCAATTCGTTTAATTCGCGGGCCGCCTCGGCGATGGCCTGCTCCTGTGCTGGCGATGGCTTGGGAAGAGGAAAAGTCTCGAAGCAGGTTGAAGGCGTGTAGCGGGGGCGGGTTTCCAGACGAGTGCCAAGTTTTAAGGCCCATACCTCATGTGCCTTTGACTGCAAGACTCCGAAGAAGAAATCGTCGGCTCGGCCAAAGGTTCTGGTTTGGTGATCCGCAAGAAATACTGAGTCAAGCCATGAAAATATGCGATGCTTTGACACCTCTGGCGTCACTATAAAGCGCGGCAATCCAGCCAAGCATTTACGCATTCCCGGTCGTGCCTCGCCGTGAATCCACCATTTTTCCGCAAAGCGCTTGCGGCGATTCACTAGACGGAGCGGTTTAACTCTTTCTTCAACGATTGACCATGGCGCTTGATAGAGGCACGCATCAGCCATGGGCATCTTTATCCCGAAATCAATAATCCATCCTCCCGTCTGGCGCTGGAGTATGTCTTTTGCGTTTAGGCGTGGCCTCAATACATCGCTGTTGGGTCGTCCATGTGCGTTCGGTATGTTTAGCAAGGATCGCGCTTCGGCTTCGCTAACATCAAATGGCCCAGCCTTCATCACGCCGATATAGCAAACCCCGGTATTTTCCGATAATTCCCGAGCCGTTGCCGCATCACTGGCCGTCGATAGATTTGCGTTGATTTCATCCACCGCGCGGCCATCCAATATTCTTCCTTGTTCATTGCCGCCATCGAAAGCAATTAGGCTGACATGGACATTCGCGCCATCGAGTACCCAATCCTTATCTGAGATCGCCCAAAATATCTCGCCTGATTCTTTAATTCGTTTCAGGACTTCACGATTGGATCCCCCGCGAATGCCCTGCGTGGCAAGAAGCCCCGCGCGTTTGGCCCCGCCATTTTCAATGTGGGCGCGGGCCTTTTCAAACCAATAACAGCAAAGATCGCTGAAGTTCGGGATGCGATCCCCATAGCATTTAAAAAGTTTCTCAACATATTCTCCGCCCAGCTCGCGGCGAATAATTTTTCCTCCCATAAACGGCGGATTTCCGACGATGTAGTCCACCTTGGGCCAGTCGGGTTCGGCGGGGTTGGCGGGGTCGGACAGGTCGAGGATGGAATCCTTGCATTGGAAATTGGAGGACATGGCGCGGAGGATGGGTTCCTCTGGCGAGCCAAAGCCGTTGAATTTGAGCCACTGTAGCCAGCCGATCCAAACGGTCATTTGGGCGAGGTCGTGGGCGTAGGGGTTGAGCTCGATGCCGTAGAGCTGCCAAGGGCCGATCATCGGGAAGAACGAGGCGAGGCCGGAATCCATCGAGTGCAGGATGACGGATTTTTCGAGGTCCTTGAGCTTTTGCAGGGCGACATACAGGAAGTTGCCGGAGCCGCAGGCGGGGTCGAGCACCTTGACCGATTGCAGGCGCGTCAGAAAACGCTGGATGATGGCCTCGGCTTCGCCCATCGCCTTTTTCTTGGCGGCGTTGTTCATTTGTACCGGGGCCGCGCCGGGCTTCTTTTTTCCCGTGGTGAGGAGGGCTTCGACGATTTGCTTGGTTTCGTCCCACTCGCGGCGGAGAGGTTGCATCACGACAGCATCGACGAGGACATCGATATCTTCCTTGCCCGTGAAGTGCGCGCCAAGCTGGGAACGCTTGGCGGGGTCCAGGCCGCGCTCGAAAAGAGTGCCGAAGATGGAGGGCTCGACCGCGCTCCAATCCAGCCGGGCCGATGCGGTGATGCGGGTGACTTCGTCTGCGGTCAGATCGGGGACGGTGGCGCCGTCGAAGAGATTGCCGTTGAAGTGTAGTATGGATTCCAGCCCGAATTCGCCGCCTTTGGCCATCGCCTCGAATAGCTGGGCGATGAAGCGGGCGAATTTGGCGGGATCGCCGCCGGACTTTTCCGTGATGCGCGTGAAAATCTGGTTGGGGAGCAGGCCGATATCCTCCGCGAAAAGGCAGAACACTACGCGGTCGAGGAAATGGGCGACTTCGGCGGAGTCGAGGCCGCGCTTGCGCATGGATTCGGCCATGTCGGCGAAGTGCTGGGCGGCTTCCTGGGTGATGGCGACGCTGGTCTTGCCGGGTCGGAGCTTTTCGGGGGCGAAGAATACGGCGTTCAGAATTTCGAGGCTGCGCGGATCGCCGAGGCGTTCGAGGGGGATTTCATGGGCGACGGAAACGGTGTTGGGGAAATTGGTGTGGACGACGATGCGGTCCAGGTCGCAGACGACCAGCAGAAAGGGGTTGGCAAGGGCGTTGCGGTAGAGGAGGAGCTGGTTGTAGGCGTTGTCCAGATCCTTGTGCTTGCCCTTGTATTCCCAGCCGAAGAAATCCTTTTTCCAGACATCGGCGAAGCCATCGCCGCCGCCATGCTTTTCCGCACCTTTTTCAAAGCAGAAGTTTTCGCCCGTTGGATCGGCTTCGGCGGGCGTGGGATGGCCGAGCATCCGGCACAGGTCAAGGAAATGCTCCTGCGCGGCGGAGCGTTCCTTGAGCTCGACTTTCCTCCACTTGGCGATGAATTCGGCGGCGTTCATATTATGCCGTTATTCGTTTTACCGAAAGCGCGCTCCACTTCTTCTTTTAGCCATAGGAGCTGCTTGTCTTGTTGTCCAACCTCCTCGGCGGTCTCCTCAATCCATTCTGTCGCCATATCGCGACGAATGCTGCGTGGATGCTGGGAAATCACGGAGGATATTCCCTCTGTGGAAAGCAACGGGCCGTAAGTATTGGCTTCACGAATAGCTTTGCGGGCCGCCGTCTGCACAACAGTCTTAATATCTGCGGGTGTAAATAAAACTGATTCATTCGCCAGGCGTCCGGTGTCAATGGCCTGCGTGTTTTCGAATTCCCTCAATCGCGGAGGGGACAAGTAATATTCAAATATTTTGGCTCGGTCCGTGACATTTGGAGGGAATACAGGCAATTTGACATCAAAGCGTCCGCTTCTTTGAATCGCCGGATCGATGCCTCGCAAATAATTTGTTGTTGCCACGATAACAACACCTTTACCGGAAATCCGATCCAACTGGGCCAATAGTTCATTGACCTGCCGCTTTTCATCGGCGTGCATGTTGTCCTCAGTGCGTTGCGGTGCTACCGCGTCGATTTCATCGAGCACCAATAGGCATGGGGACTGTTTTAACGCCCAATCAAACAGGGCGCGGATTTTTATGACTCCCTCTCCAATCCACATGCTTGTCATATCGCTTGGCATGATCAGGCGGCAAACCAGCCCACCCATGCCGCCCAAGACGCGTCCCGTCAGGCTTTTCCCACATCCGGGCAATCCGTAAAGCAATAGCCCATTTGCCGCAAACAGGCCATGCTTCGAATATTTATCTGGCTCCAACAAGGGATCGAGCAAATCTTCTTTAAGCCGTTGTTTCAGTCCGCCATACCCAGCAATATCATCCAAGGTTAAAGGTTGAGCCATGGAAGTTTTACGCGTACGCCATGAGACGCCAGACAGCCGCACATCGGGCTTAGCCGCAATAGCCTCAAAGTTGAGGAACACGGGTTTTTCTTCGAGGATATCCACAAACCCACAGCGCAGCTTATTTGATCCAAGCGCAGTATTCAGATTGCGGGCAACTGCGCCGAGTTGTTCGGTAGCCAGCAGAGCGACATCATTTGGGACCAGCAGCCACACTTCTTTCGCTGCCTGCATATTGCTCAATTTCTGCCGCAATTTTGTCTCAAGCATGAAAAACGGGTTTGAGCCGCGCAATGACAATGCGCGCATGGTTTCCACCTCTACCCAGATAGTGCTTCCCACTCTTAAATCGGGCTTGTCTCGTCGAGAGTAATCAACTGTGTCCTGGTCCGCAAAAGCATCGTCTTTGCGCGGATCAATCAGCTCTTCAACGGCAATGGTCTCATCGGGGTAGCTTCTGCGCAGGCCATTCAGCAGGGCGCTCTTGAGCACCATGTGTTCAGTACTCTCATACCCCGCGCGAAACGCCTTATCGGTCGGGCGCAATGCTTGGCGCTCCAACAGATGATCCCGGGTCTGAGCCACTTCGGCTAATAGGCTTGCCAAGTCAATTTGCTGTTTCACCGGTGCTTGTGAAGGCTTAAGTGTTCCGGCAAAACCGGTCATCCATTCTGCAATCTTGTCAAAACCGGGGGCGTCAACGGCGCGGGCGCCTTGAGACGGGTCGCCAGAGGTGGTGGCATACTTTGCTTTAATTCGATATGTGTGTGGCATGAAGCATTCGCGAACGCATGCAATCATTTCGTCGTCTTCATAATCGTCGGGGTTGTCCCTCAGCATATATACAGAACCTGCGAGCGGAAATGATGCTTGGGAAGGCGAATCCGAAGATTGTCCTAAAAATCGCTTCAGTTGATCTGTTGTTATGATTTCCGGAGCTATGGCGGATGATTCTGTCATTACCCCTTGTCTCACCATCAAAGCGCGTCGGCGCATTATCGCGGCGAAAAATCCACACGCAAAAGAAAAAAACTCGTCGCTGGCTTCTACCAGGAGGCAAATTGGCCGAAACGACCACGCCGCATTAAGGACATCAACCGCCAGCAACTGCGAGCGAGCATCTTCCAAAGTATCGCCGATCTGGAATAGAAAAGGGAATGGTGAAAAGCTTGTGAAAGCGTCTGTCGGCAAAGTCGATATTTGCTTGGCAGCCGATTTTTTTGAAACGGGGGGGGCTTCTCCCCGGCTAAGGGTTATGAAGTCGTTTGCCGCATTTCCACTATAGCGACACTCAACCCCCCATTCGTTTAGGACATCAATAATTGCCAGAAAAGACGACTGACGGACCCGTTGAACAGCAGTAAACCCAAATTCAGCCATTAGGGTCTTTATCTTGATTGACCATCTGCCTCTGTCACTACGCTCGATCGCCTCTAAAAGTCTTTTGCGTATTGGGTCCAAAGCATCAGTTGTGTCGCCTGACATATCTACTCTCCTTTGCCGGTTCTCCCATTGCGCAGTGTATGCCGCTTGGAACTGACACGATATTGATGAGTTTCGTGTGTTCTTGCCCGTTTGGCGAGTGGAAAAACCTACGGCTTTTTCAGGACATTCTTTAGGCAAGAAGACGCGCGCGCCCCCACCCGAAGCCCGCAGGGCGGAAGAGCGCGGCAGAACGCCGCGAAGAACCCCGCCGATCTTCACGCCGAGGGCAACGCCCGAGGCGCAAGGCGAGCGAGCGCCAGCGAGCGAGTTCCACCCGAAGCCCAGCCGTGGACACCGCAGGCGTGACTGCAGGGCGAGGAATGGCCAGCACCCGTTCCGTGTCACTGTCCGACGAGGGCGCGGCTGTGGTCAACAGCATCATCGACGCCTGGGAGAAAGACGAGCGCACCGCATCGGCGGAGGGGTTGGCCCGCGAGCAAGCGCGGCTGGCCG
>CAYODC010000141.1:0-6012 GCA_964402575.1 uncultured Verrucomicrobiota bacterium | reverse complement strand
CCAGACGGGGCCGGTGGCGCTTTCGGCGTCCACGGGCATGGTGCGCAGCTTATAAATGTGGAAGGGTTTTCCGGCGATGCCGCAGCGGACCTGGCGATAGAAGACGGGGCCGGGGGAGCTGCGTTTGATGAGCGGGGCGGCGACCAGCAGGACGGGAGCGGAGACGAGGAGGCCGACGAGGGCGCCGGCGACGTCTTCGAGGCGCTTGAGGAGGCGGTTCCAGAAGGCATCCAGGGGCCAGGCGGCCATGCCGATGAGGGGGATGTCGGCGATGTGGTTGACGCGGACGCGGGAGGTGAGGACGCCGTAGAGGTCGGGGACCATGCGGAAGGGGATCAGGTTGCGTTCGCAATGGAAGAGGATTTGCGTGAGGCGCTTGTGGGAGATGGTGGTGTCGGCGAGGATGATTTCGTCGACCTGTTCTTCGGCGACGACCTGTTCGAGTTCGCCGATATGGCCCTTGACGAGCTTGGGGGTGATGGCGGAGGAGAGGGGGATTTGGCGGCCGCCGGGTTCGACGGGGACGAGATAGCCGGCGAGGCGGGAGCGCAGGCGGGGTTCGCGTTCGAGGGCGCGGCGGATGCGGGCGGCGAGGTCGTCGACGCCGATGATGAGGATGCGGCGGATGGGGGCGGTGCGGCGGGCCCAGTGCAATTCGCTGCGGAAGAGAAAGAACCGTTCGGTCAGCACCAGCAGCAGCACGGTGAAGAACGCGAGGAAGGCCACGGCACGGGAATAGGGGGGCCAATCGGCGGGGCGGACGACGAACGAGAGGGCCAGGGCGGTGGCGAGGGTGATGGAGACGCCACGGACGATGCGCGGGAGCTTGTCGCCGAAAGGCCCCAGTTGGGGGCGGATATAGAGGCCGATCTGGCGGAAGATGATGACCAGGAGGGGGGTTAGGACGGCGGCGGCGGCCAAATACATCACCCGGGGGGGGAAGATTTCGTTGTGATGCAGGGGGATCAGGCCGGAATCGAATCGGATCCAGGTGGCCAGCATGACGCCACAGAAAGCGGCCAGGGCATCGGCGAAGCCGGCCAGGAGGCTGCAGAAGGCGTCGAAATTGTCCCGCGGGGGTTGCATAATCCGGTCCGAGACTATAGCCGCGGGCCGGAAGGGCGACAATCAGAGATTTTGCGGATGGTTTTTCGGCGTGATTTTGGCGCGGGGGTTTGGCAGAGTCGGATGCGATTTTGCTGAAAAGGACGAACCCAAGGAGAAGCGATGAGAGTGCCGTTGTTGGATTTGAAGCCGCAATATGAACAGATCCGGGCCGAAGTGGAGCCGGTGCTGCTGGCGATTTGCCAGTCGCAGATGTTCATTCTGGGACCGAAGGTGCAGGAGTGCGAGGCGGCGGTGGCGGCCTACTGCGGCGCGGCGCACGGCGTGGGCATGTCGTCGGGGTCCGATGCGCTGATCGTGGCGCTGATGGCGGCCGGGATTGGTCCGGGCGACGAGGTCATCACGACGCCGTACACGTTTTTCGCGACGGTGGGGGCGATTACGCGGCTGGGAGCGAAGCCGGTATTCGTGGACATCGATCCGGCGACGTTCAACCTGGACGGGGCGAAGCTGGAAGGCGCGGTGACCGCGCGGACGAAGGCGATCCTTCCCGTCCACCTGTACGGGCAGATGGCCGACATGGACGCGGTGATGGGCGTGGCGGGGGCGCACGGCCTGACGGTGATCGAGGATGCGGCGCAGGCGATCGGCTCGGAGTGGAAAGGGCGGCGCGCGGGCAGCATCGGCGACTTTGGCTGTTTCTCGTTTTTCCCGTCGAAGAACCTCGGCTGTTTCGGCGATGGCGGCATGCTGACCACGCAGGATCCCGGCCAGGCGCACCGGGCGGTGATTCTGCGCAACCACGGGTCGGAGCCGAAGTACTACCACCGAGTGATCGGCGGGAACTTCCGGCTGGATGCGCTGCAGGCGGCGGTGGTGACGATCAAGCTGAAATACCTGGATGGCTGGACGGCGGCGCGCCAGGCGAATGCGGAACGCTACCGGCGCCTGTTCGCGGGCACGGGGCTGGAGGCCGCGGGCAAGGTGATCCTGCCGGAGGCGAGGACGAACCGGCACATCTACAACCAGTTCGTGATCCGGGCGGAGAACCGCGACGGGTTGCTGGCGCACCTGCGCGCGGCGGACATCGGCACGGAGATCTACTATCCGGTGCCGCTGCACCTGCAGGACTGCTTCCGGGATCTCGGGCACCAGGCGGGGGATTTTCCGGAGAGCGAGAAGGCGGCCCGGACGACGCTGGCGCTGCCGATCTATCCGGAACTGACCGACGAGATGGCGGCCTGGGTGGTGGAGAGCATTGCCCAGTTCTACCGGGCCTGATCAGCAGGGGGAGATGGCGCAGGGCCGAGGCCTCGACATCCTTCGATCCATGTCACGCAAGAGTCGCAAGCGCCGCTGGCGACCATTGCGTTACCAGGCCGTTGTCTTGGGGCCGTTTGGGGGAGAGTGGATGCGTTGGCCCTGGGAGATTGCGTCCGGGAACTTGCCACGGGGCGATCATCGTGTATAGTGTGAAGTCATCAACCCATAAGGAGATCACATGATCAAGAGAATCAGCCTGAGTGTATTGACGGTATTGTTCATTTCGGCCATGAGCGCGTCGGCCTGGTCGTGGCCTTGGGCCAAGAAGGCGGCCGCCGAGCCGGCCCAGGAAGAGGTGTCCGCGGTCGCCGAGAAGGCCCCGGCCGATGCCCCTGCCGCGGCGGAGAAGAAGGCCAAGTGCGACGTCCAGAAGGCGGAGAAGAAGGCCAAGTGCGATGCGAAGTGCGACGCCAAGAAGGCGAAGAAGGCCGAGAAGAAGGCCAAGCACGAAGTCAAGAAGGCGGACAAGAAGGCGAAGAAGGCCGAGAAGAAGGCTGCCAAGAAGGCCGGCAAGAAGTGCGAGGCCGAGCCGAAGGCGGAAAAGGCCGCTCCGGCCAGCGAACCGGCCAAGTAATCGAATCCGCCACGGCGGATGGAATTCCCCGGCCGGGCGAGCCCGGCCGGGGTGTTTTTCGGCAGCAGGAGAGGGAGCCATGAGCAAGGACATTTCGAACATCGTATCGGACTGGCCCTACCAGTCCAATGAGGTCAGTGCGCGGTGGATCCTGGCGGATGACGGGGTTCGCAAGGTCCAGTTGCGCCTGGATCTGGGGGTGTTCCAGATGGAGCTGGAAGGGCGTCCCGACGGCACGCGTCCCAAGGGCTATGCGTCGCTGCTCGACCACTACATCGAGGAGGAGATGAGGGCGCCGGGCAAGACCCTGCCTTCGCCGCTGGATTTCGACGCCTGCGCCGAGCTGCAGCAGGAGGTCATGCAGTACTACTACCGGATCATGGCGTTCTATGCGCTGGGCAACTATACCGGGGTGGTGGCCGACAGCGACCACAACCTGGATCTGATCGACATTGTTTCGGAATATGCGCTGGACGACGAGGTGGCCTGGCAGTTCATGCAGCTTTATCCGTTCATGCGGATGATGAACGTGCGCGCCCGGACGGAGCTGGAACTCCAGGGCGGGCGATTCGATGCGGCCTTGACGATGGTCCGGGAGGCGCTGGCGGATCTGGAGAATTATTTTACGGAGAACTACGAGCCGACGAACGAGGACGGGACGCCGGTGCCGCCCCCGGCGGAAGTCGTATCGATGAAGGATTTGCTGGAGCAGATCGAGCTTCGCCGGCCGCGCAGCGCCACGGAATCGCTGCGCGAGGAGTTGGCGCGCGCGGTCGAGTTGGAGAACTACGAGAAAGCCGCGTTTCTCCGCGACCAACTCAAGGCGATGCAGGGGCTGGGGAACCGTTCAGCCGGCAAGAAGCGCATCCGTCCGGAAGGGCGGGAGAATTCCAATTGATCGAGGGGGGGGCGGGCATGCGTGGCGCCTGGCGAGGAATGGGGATGACGCTGGGTGTGCTGGGGGGGCTTGTGTGTTCCCGGCCGGCCGCCGCCGAACCGATCCTCTACCGGGGGGAGGGGGACTGGGTGGTGGTGGCGGGGATGCCGGAATCGGCGGAGCCGCCGGGGCCGCAGTGGCGGTTTCTGGATGGGGTTTGGATGGGGCGGGCCGCCGCCGACGGCCAGGAGGTGGACTGGGGTTCCTGGCGCTGGCCGTTGGCCGACGCCCCGTCCCTACCGCTGGCGCCCGGGATTCTCCCGGTGACCCGGAATCCGTTTGGCGCCTGCGTGGTGCAATCGCTTTCGGTGCGGTTTGACAGCCAGATCCGTTCCCGCCGGTGGTCGCTGGTGTTCGAGAAAGAAGGGGAGGAGCCCCGGTTCGAACCCCTGCCGTTTCCGGGCGGGGAAGCCGTGGACCTGGCGATGGAACTGGAGGATGCGGTTACAGGCCGGAAGTGGGTGCTGCGTCCTTCCCGGCAAGGGCGGGAGGGCAGTTTGCTTTCCCCGCAGCGCGGGGATGCCGTTTTCTACACCGGCATCGTGGACGAGGGGCAACTGGAATGGACGGTGCTCGTATCCGGCCCGCCCGGCGGGCGCCGGACGATCCTGGGGCAGGTGGCGGCGGGGCGGCAGGCGCAGACGCGCTTGCTGCGGTGGCGCGTCCTGGTGAAGGCCGGGGCAACGGGAGAGGCGCTGTTGCAGGAGGAATCCCCCCCCGTGGTGGTGGCGGCGGGGGAGCGTCGGGCGATCGGACTTTTTGCCGACACCTCGGAGCCCCGGAGATTCCGGGCGGTGTCGCCCGAGCCCGGGACGGCCGGCGTGGAATTCGATTTGGCCGTGACCCGCGCCACGGGCAATTTTCCGCGCCACGCCACGATTTCGCTGGAGATCGACGGCTGGGAGACGGCCGGCGCGGAAGTCGCGCGTACGGAAGCGGTGGCGCGCATGGCGCGGACGGGGCCGGGGAAGCCGCTGCCGGAAGGCCTGGAGGAAAACGGTCTTGGCGAGATGCTCGTCCTGGAGCCCAGCCGGATGGGGTTGACGCATCCGGGCGGCTTCGTGGATGCCGCCGATGTGCGGGCGTACCTGATGACGAAGCAATCCGGGATTTTTCCGGATCCCGACTGGGCGGGCAGTGCGATTCTGTGCGCGGCGCAGGATCCGGCGGGCGAGATCCGGCTGGAACGGGATGGCGCCGGCGTGGCGCTGCCGATCAACGCCGATCCGGATTTGCCGACGCTGCTGGAGATCGGCCGGAACCGCGGCGTGCTGGTGCATGAACGGGCGGTGCAGAGTACCGCGCCGGCGGTCTGGCTGAAGGCGATGGGCGGGGCGCCGGGGCTGGATCACCAGCCGCGGGCGCTGCACCTGTGCGACTATCCCGCGGTGTGGGATGAAGAAACGCGGGAGCCGGGGGTGGATTTGCGCCATGCGGAGGCCGAATTGTTCGCGGTGGTCGCCTGTTCGCTGAAGGAGTCCGGGAAATGCCTGCTGATTGGCGATTCCGGCCCGATGGCGCCCTATACGACGCGGCATGCCGATGCGCTGGTTTGCGCGAGCGCCGATCCCGCCGAGATGCGACGGCAGCGGGCGCTGGCCGGGGACCGGCCCGTGATGTGGGTGCCGGAGGAGGAGCCCGCCGCCGCCGCCGAGGAACTCGCCCGTGAATTCGGATTTGCCAGGCCCGGGAAAAAACGGAAGGATTGATTCCATGTTTGAAAAACCCACTGGACGATTGTTGAGCGGGCCGGTTGCCGCGCTGGAGCAAGGCGTGCGAGCCTGGAAGAACCATCCCGTGGACTGGGACATGATGGACGAAGCGGTTCCGGTCGACACCGGGCGGATCCAGACCACGATCGAGCGTCCGGTGACCGTGCAGGGGCGGGGTACGTTTTTCGGCAAAAGCATCCGGACGCTGACGCTGTGTCCGACGGACATGGAGGGGTGGTGGTTCGAGCGAACGGACCGGCCGGACAGTTTGCCGGTGCGGTGTTCGATCCGCAATGTGTGGACGACGGGGAACGTCGTCAGCAACATCGTGTTGCGCAGCGGATCGCCGCACAACTACATCCGCATGGCCGAGCACATGATCGCCCTGCGCATGGGGATGG
>CAYODC010000140.1:0-6115 GCA_964402575.1 uncultured Verrucomicrobiota bacterium | reverse complement strand
GCGCAGTTGGCCGAAGCCCGGGCGCGGGGGTTTCAGGCGATTCAGGGGACGGTGGACGGATTCCGGCGGGGGGATGTGGCGGCGGAGGGGCAGAACGTATTGTGGCTGATGCGGTCGGTGCTGCATTATGCGGGAGAGGACGGGCTGGTGCCGTTGCTGGGGCATTTGCGGGCGCAGGCGGCGGCGGGAGAGCGCTGGGTGCACCAGACGGCGTGTTTCGAGCGGGGAGAAGATGCCGCGTGCCTGAACGAGCTTTACCGGAGGATGCGGACGGGGAAATGGTATCCGACGGTGGAAGGGCTGCGCGGGTGCTTGGAACAGGCGGGATGGAAGGTGGACGGGATCCGGGCCGCGGCGGTCCTGCCGCTGGAATCCGGCGAGTTGGGGATGCGCTACGGGATCGGGCCGGATGAACTCCGGGCGATCGGCCATGAATTGGCAACGGTGTTTGGCGAACGGGAGGGCATATTCACGGGGGGGGCGGAAGGGTTCCGGGCGTATCTGCACTATCGGATATGGATTTGCACGGCGGTGTGACGTGAGCGGCGGATTCCGGCTGGCATCCGCCGGGAGGCGGGGTAGAATGAGAGGCAAAGGAGGATGGTCATGGCCATAGGAAGCAGGATGGGCAAACGGGCGTGGGCGACGGTGGCGATTCTGGCCGGGCTGCTGGTGGCGGGGGGGGGATGCGACGACGACGAATTCGATCATGACCCGCCCGCGGGGATGGGCACGCTGGTGGTGGACAACTGGAGCGGCGACCGGGTGCAGGTCTACATTGACGGGGAAGAAGTGGAGAGCGTGACGAACGACAAGCACCGGTACTACGATCTCGCGCCGGGAGTCTACCGGGTCGTGCTGGAAGGGGACGACAACGATCGGAACTGGCGGGATGATGTGGATGTGCTGGAGGACCGGCTGACGGTACTTCAGGTGCGGGGGGCGGCGTTCGATCCGGACGAATTCGATGTCCGCGAATACTTCGACTGAAACGGCGGCGGCGGGCAGGGGGGATCAGTCGCCGAGGTTGACTTCGATTTCCTCGTAGGCGGCGTCGGGATCGTCGGGATCGCCGTAGAGGCGTTTGACGAGGCGGTCGAATCCCCAGGAACTCTTGTCGATGTTGAAGGTGGTGATGACGAAGACCACCAGGTTCTTGCCGGCCAGCATGCGGCGGCCGTTTTCGTCCTTGGGGGGCAAGGCGCCGGCGCCGGAGATGCCGGAAATGGTCCGCTGGAGACGGCTGTCGAAGGAGGGGGGGTGGGCGATTTTGGCATTCTTCATGTAGAACCAGTAATCGATCCGCTTGCACAGGCGGGAGCGCGCCATGGCGTCGGCGAGGGTGAAGCCGAAGCTGTCGCCGACGAGGAGGACATTGAGCATGGCCTCGGTTTCGGGAGGGATCGGGCCGGCGACGGGATAGGCGGAGGGGATGGCCTTGGCGTGGGGGGCGCGGAACAGATTGAGCTGGGAGCGGAGTTCATCGTTCATGGCCGCCGGCTTGGAGTGAATGACATCGACGGTTTCGGGCACGGGGATTTCGGGAAGCAGGCCCTGCTGATTGATGACCGGAATGGCATGCTGCCAGGCGATCCAAGCGCCCCGGTTGCTCCAATGGATGCCATGAGGGGGGATCATGTCGCGGTGGCCCGGTTCCAACGAACGGTACACCTCCATGGAGTTGAGGTGGGAGACGCCGTGGCGGCGGAGGGAATCGATGAACGTCATGTGGTCGGAGTGGTCGGGCGACACGCGGTGGCGGGCCCAGGCGGGGAGGTCGTCCGGATAGACATAGGCCTTGTTGGGGGCGAGCAGGACCAGGAAGGCGATGCCCTGCTCGCGGAGGAGCTGCTGGGTCTGGGCGAGGCGGGCGACGAAGTCGTCCATCTGCTCCCGGGTGATTTGCGGGGGGCGCAGGGCGTCGACCAGGAGGATGTTCTCGAAGAGGACCGGTTCGCGCCCGACGACGAGGGCGCGCTTGCGGAGGGGGGCGGGTTCGACCTGACCGAAGAGGCTGTAGCGGATTTGGCGGTTGAGGCAGATGAGGTAGCCGCGGAAGCCGACATGGTCGCGGATCCAGGCGTCGGCGGTTGTGGCGAATTCGCCCCGGTGCCAGGAGTCCAGGGTCAGGGGCGGGAATTCCAAGGTGCGGACGCGGATGCCGCTGAGTTTCCGGTCGGGTGGATCATTCCGGATGCGCTGGGCATGGGGGATGAGGAGGGCGGCGGCGAACAGGGCGATGAGGAGGCCTTGGAGGCAGCGGCGCGGAATGGAAGGGGGGATGGACATGGCTAGAATTGGAAATAGATGAAGGGATTGAAGCCGGAGGCACAGAGTTCGGTGGAGGCGAGCGCCAGGATCACGAGGCTGGCAAGGAACCGGAACAGCATCGAGGCGAGCGGGAGTGCATCGGGGTCATCCGGATCGCGCGGCAGGAAGCGGTCGATCCGCAAGGCCGGAGCAAAGGCGATGGGGATGGCAATGGCCGCCGCCAGCCAGAGGGATCGGTCGGCGATGATTTCCGGGAAGGCCAGCAGTCCGTCGCCACCGGCGTGAATGCCGAAGAGGATGCGGAAGAAGCGGCTGGCGTGGTGGGGCGTGGTGCAGCGGAAGAGGACCCAGCCGAGGGCGACGAGGAGGAAGGTGGCGGCGATGCGGAGGGCGCGGGGAATGCGTTCGAGGCGGGCGGGGCCGAGGCTCTTCTCGATGGAGATCAGCGTGCCGTGCCAGATGCCCCAGAGGATGAAGGTCCAGTTGGCACCATGCCAGAAGCCCGAAGCGAAGAAGACGAGCCAGAGATTGCGGATGGTTTGGCGGTGGGTGCCGCGGTTGCCGCCGAGGGGGACGTAGAGGTATTCCATCATGAAACGGCCAAGGGAGATGTGCCAGCGGCGCCAGAACTCGCCGATGCCGGCCGCGGAATAGGGGAAGTTGAAGTTTTCGAGGAAGCGGAAGCCCAGCATGCGGCCGAGGCCGATGGCCATGTCGGAGTAGCCGGCGAAATCGCAGTAGAGCTGGAAGGAATAGGCCAGGAGGCCGGCCCAGGCCTGGGGCGCGGTGAGGTCGAAGGGATGCGCGTCGAACACGGCGTTGGCGAGGCGGGCGAAGGTGTTGGCGAGGAAGATTTTCTTGGCGAGGCCGACGGAGAAGCGCCAGAGGCCGTCGAGGAACAGGCCGGAGGTGGTGGAGCGGTCGGCGAGCTGGAGGGCGACATCGTGATAGCGGACAATGGGCCCGGCGATGAGCTGGGGAAAGAGGGAGATGAAGAGGAGATGACGGCCCGGGCTGTGGGCCGGCTGGGCGGTGCCGCGATAGACGTCGACGAGATAGCTGACCTTTTGGAAGGTGAAAAAGGAGATGCCGATGGGCAGGACGACGGCGGTCCATGGGGGAGGAGCAAGGCCGAACCGGGAGATCAGGTCCGAGACCTGGGCCACGAAGAAATTGGCGTATTTGAAATAGACGAGGAGGCCGAGGTTCATGACCAGTGCGGCGGACAGCAGGGCGCGCCGTTGTTTGTGGGGAAGACGTTCCGGGACGATCCAGCGGCTGATGTAGAAGTCGAGGAAACAGGTGGCGATCAGCACGTAAACGAAGCGGGGCGCGCCCCAAGCGAAGAACAACAGGCTGGCGGCCAGCGCGGGGATGTTTCGCCAGCGCGGCGGGGTGAGGAAATAGACCGCCAGGACTGCGGGCAGGAAATAGAAAAGGAAGGTGAGCGAGCTGAAAACCATGATAACTCCGAGGGGATTCCGGTCAGCCCTTGCATCCGGCGGGGATGCGGTAGAGTCCGCCGGAAGCGGTCACGAGGTCCTGCAAGCTGTGGCAGGGCAGCAGGTCCGTCGTGGCCTCGGCGGGGTCGAGGCCGAGATCGGCGGGGGTTTTGACGATGCCGGCGGCGCGCAAGGATTCCACGGTCGCGGCGCTGACGCGTTGGCCGACCGGCGTGTCGCCGGCCACGGCCGCGACGGCCGTTTGGCGGGTTGCGGAGTCGGGGCAGTGATCAAGGTAGGCGATGCCGGTTTCCGTGACGATGTGGGTGACCTGGTCGCCGGCGATCATGATCGGCGGTTCGGGGAAGATTCCGTCGCGGTGCAGCTGCTGGGCGTCGAGTTCTTCGACAAAGACGGGGATGTTTTTCTTTTCGGAGCGGGTGGGCGTGAGTTGGACGACCAGCTTGCGGCCGCGGAACACCTGCTCGCGAGAGGCGCCGGCAGCGGTGGTGGCGGGCGAATTGTGGCGGCGTCCGGGAGGGGTGCCGCCGAGGTTGGGGGCGCCGCCGAAGCCGGCGATCATGCCGCGGATGGCGGTGGAGGAGTTGCCGTAGCGGTCGATTTGCAGGGTGGCGCCAATGAAGAGGTCGATGGCGTAGAGGCCGGCGATGTGGGCGGCGCATCGGTTGGAGCGCATGAACCCGTCGGGGCCTATGGCGAAGATGTCGGGGCGGGCCTGGACATAGTCCTCCATGCCCGGTTCGCCGCCGAAGGCATAAACATGTTCGACGAAGCCGGCTTCGATGGCCGGGATGAGCGTGGGATGCGGATTGAGCACCCAGCGGGTGGCCACTTTGCCCTTGAGGCCGAGGCGCTGGCCGAAACCGCTGACCTGGTCCGCGCGCTTGGCGTCCGGGCGGTGCCGGTCGCGGCCGACATGACCGTGCAGGACCAGGTCGCCGCCGCCTTCGATCAGGCCCGCCGCGACCTTGGCCCGATCGACATTCTGGTCAACAACATCGGCCAGACCGCGCGCGAGAATTATTCCGAATTCTGGCAGGCCAAGCCCGAAACGCTGCAATTCGTGATCGGCGTGTCGCTGATGACCACGCTGATGTGCTCGCGCCAGGTGGTCGAGCAGATGCGGGAACGGCGGTCGGGCAAGATCGTCTCGATCTCGTCGGATTCGGCGTTCAACGGCGATATCGGGACGGTCGATTATGCCTCGGCCAAGTCGGGGGTGCTGGGCTTTACCCGGTCGCTGGCGCGCGAACTGGGGCCGTTCAAGGTCAACGTCAACGCCGTCTGCCCCGGCCCGACCAACACCCGTGCGATGCAGCGCATCCCGAAGGACGCCTATGAACGCGCGCGCAACGCGATCCCGCTGGGCGAATTGTGCGAGCCCGAGGATATCGCCAATGCCGTCCTGTTCCTGTCCAGCGAGCAGGCGCGCTTCATCACCGGGCAGACGCTTCTGGTCAACGGCGGGCGGGTGTTCCACTGATGCTACCTCATTCAGACGATACCGGCGCGGCGCAGCCGGGCTATTGAGCAGAAGATGAAACGCAGGAACCAGCGGTAAGCCCATGTCCACAGACCTTCATACCGAGCTTTGCGAGCGGCTTGGCTGTCGCTATCCCATCGTCCAGACCGCCATGGGCTGGGTCGCCGACGCGCGCCTGACGGCGGCGACCTGCAACGCGGGGGGCTTTGGCTTCTTTGCGGGGGCCACGGCCGAACCGGGCGATGTGGAAAACCAGATCCTGCGGATCAAGTCGCTGACCGACAAGCCCTTTGGCGTGAACTTCCACATGTTCCAGCCCAATGCCGAAGAGCTGATCTCGGCGGTCATCAAGCACAAGGTGCGCGCGGTCAGCTATGGCCGCGGGCCCGATGCTGCGACGATCCGGCGGTTGAAGGATGCGGGCGTGGTCTGCATGCCGACGGTCGGCGCGGTCAAGCACGCGGTCAAGGCGGTCGAACTGGGCGCCGACATCGTCACGGTGCAGGGCGCCGAGGGGGGCGGCCATACCGGGGCGGTGCCGACCTCGATCCTGCTGCCGCAGGTGCTGGACGCGGTCAAGGTGCCGGTGGTCGCGGCGGGCGGCATGTTCGACGGGCGCGGCCTTGCGGCGGCGCTTGCCTATGGCGCGGCGGGCATCGCGATGGGCACGCGCTTCCTGCTGACCAGCGATTCTCCGGTGCCGCGTTCGGCGCTGGAGCGCTATCTGAAGACCAAGGACCCGACCGACATCCGCGTGACCACGGCGGTCGATGGCCTGCCGCAACGCTTTGTCGTGAACGACGAGATCCGCCGGCTGGAGGGCATGTCGCTGCCCGCCCGCCTGGCGATGAGCCTGACCTACGCCCGGCAATGGGCGCGCGAAAACAACATGGGCCCG
>CAYODC010000139.1:4119-6157 GCA_964402575.1 uncultured Verrucomicrobiota bacterium | reverse complement strand
TCTCGCGCCACGTACTCTTCGATCTTCTCCGGATCGATCTTCCCGCAGTTCCGCAACACCACCTGCGTCTGCCGCGTGAAAAACGGGATCTCCCCCGTCCGAGCCTGCGCCTTCCCCGTGGCCTCGTCGTGCGCCACCAGCCGGTCCACGATCTTCCCGCCCGCCAAATGCTCCTTCACAATCTCCCCCGCGTCCTCCGCCTTCACCCCCTGGTAGAACACGTCGTCCGGCAGCACCCGCAGCACCGGCCCGCGCACGCACGGGCCCATGCAGCCCGCCGCGCGCACCGCCACCTGCCCCGCCAGCCCCGTCGCCGCGATCTCCCGCTCCAGCGCCGCCGCGATCTCCTTCGCCCCCGACGCCAGGCAGCTGCCGCCCACGCACACCCGCACTTCCCGCGCCGCCGCCCCCGCTGCCGCCCGCAACTCCTCCCGCCAGGCCGCCAGCGCCGGAAACGAATCGATCTTCTTCCGCTTGCCTGCGCTCATGTGCCCGCCTCCGCTGCCGCCGCATCTTTCTCCGCGTACGCCTTCAGGATCTCGCCGACCTTCGCCGGCTTCACCCGCTGGTGCAAGTCGTCGTTCACCATCAGCACCGGCGCCATCCCGCACGCCCCGAAACACCGCCCCACCTCCAGCGAAAACCGCCGGTCCTCCGTCGTGCCCCCCACGTCGATCCCCAGCTTGTCCTTCAGCGCCCGCAGCACCTCGTTGCCGCCGCGCACGTAACACGCCGTCCCCAGGCACACCCGCACCACGTACCGGCCCCGCGGCACCGTCGAAAAGAACGAGTAGAACGACACCACCCCCGCCACCTCGCTGTACGGCTTGTCAAACACCTGCGCAATCCGCCGCATCGCCGCCTCCGGCAGATACCCGAACAGCCCCTGCGCCGTCTGCAGCGCCGGAATCAGCCCGCCGGGTTGATCCTTCAGTCCCCCCAGCATCTCGTCCAGCCGCTTCAGCCCCTCGGCTTCGTCCAACGCGCCGCCATCCGCGCAAGCGCAGGTGCCTGTCTTCTCCATGGTGCCGCCCTCTCCCGGGAAAACGCGGAAACTCCGCCGCGCCCCCGTACCGGCCTAGAAGGATCCGGTGATGTATTTCTCGAGACTCTGGATCGTCGCTTCCTGCGCATCAATCATCGATTTGACCACGTCGCCAATGGAGATCAGCCCCACCAGGCGCCCGTCCGCCAGCACCGGCAGATGCCGGTGCCGCCGCCCCGTCATCAACCCCATGCACGCCGGGACCGTCTCCTTGGGCGTCACCGTGATCATTTCCTTCAACGGGGTCATCGCCTCCTTCACCAGCACCTTCCGCGTTGAACGCCCCTGCGCAATCACCTTCCACAAACAGTCCCGTTCCGACAAAATCCCCGCCAGCTTCCCCGTCTTGCCCGTGACGGCCAGGCAGCCAATGCGCCGGTCGCTCATCCGCTTGATCGCCTCGTTCACCGTCGCCGACGGCTCGATGGTCTCCACGTTGATCCCCTTGATCTGCAACAGATCGCCCACGGTCGTGCTCATGCCGGTTTCTCCTTTTCGAAAGGGTTTCGAATACAGCGCCTCACCAACGGCTCCCGAGTATAGCCACCCCCCCCGCCCCGGTCAACGCCCGCGCTTGACTTTTTCCCGCCGGTTCTGCTACCACAGGCGCCCTTATGGGACAGCAATTACGAACTCGTGTGAAACAAAAGGCCCGGGCCCGCCGCAAGAAGCGCATGAAGGCCAAGGCCCGCACGGCCAAGAAGGCCACCGCCTAGTCTCCGGACCGGGCTTCGTCCGCTTGTCGGACAGCCGCAGATACCCGCTGGCGCCCTCCGGACGCCGCGGGTTTTTGCGCACCCCCGCTCACCCCCCAGCAAAAGGCTCGACATGATTGTCTTTCTCGATGGCGTCCTGGAGGAAGCTGTCAATCAGCACCGGGCGCTCGGGCGAGGCCTCCACGGCAGTCTTCATGTACTTCTCGAGAGCCTCGTCGTTGTAGACGATCTCCATCGCGCGGCCGCCCAGGACGTAGGAGGGACGGACGACGACCGG
>CAYODC010000139.1:0-4109 GCA_964402575.1 uncultured Verrucomicrobiota bacterium | reverse complement strand
CGTCCACGGCGTCGGCTACGAAGCCTCCATCCCCCTCAGCAGCTACGACCGCCTCCCCCCCGCCGGCCGCCCCGTCCGCCTCCTCACCGTCCCCGTCGTCCGCGAAGACGCCCACCTCCTGTTCGGGTTCATGACCCCCGAGGAACGCGACACCTTCCTCCTGCTCACCTCCGTCAACGGCATCGGCCCCAAACTCGGCCTCGCCATCCTCTCCGGCCTCTCCGTCCGCGACCTCAAAACCGCCATCGCCCAAGGCGACGTCAAACGCCTCAGCGGCATCTCCGGCGTCGGCAAGAAAACCGCCGAACGCCTCGTCCTGGAAATGCGCGACAAGCTCGGCAAGGGCGGCCTCCTCGAAGCCCTCTCCGCCGGCTCCGCCCCCGGCCCCCATGCCGCCCGCCTGCGCGACGCCACCCTCGCCCTGGTCTCCCTCGGCCATAAACCCGCCGACGCCCAACAGATGATCAAGGACGTCGCCGCCACCATCACCCCCGAAACCCCGCTGGAGGACATCCTCCGCCTGGTCCTCTCCGGCCGGCGCTGACCCATGCCCAGCCCGTTCGACACCCGCGCCGCGACCTGGGACGCCGATCCCCGCCGCCTCCGCCTCGCCGCCGATATCTTCTCCGCGCTCGACCGCGCCGTCCCCCTCCACCCCGGCATGAACGCCCTCGACTACGGCGCCGGCACCGGCCTGCTCACCCTCGCCCTCGCCCCGCGCGTCCGCCACATCCTCGCCGTCGACTCCTCCCCCGGCATGCTCGATGTCCTGCAGCATAAAATCCGCGCCGCCGGACTCCCCCACGTCGAAACCCTCCGCGCCGATTTCACCTCCGACCCCCTGCCTCCCGGCCCCTTCGACCTCATCGCCTCCGCCATGACCCTCCACCATGTCGCCGACCTCGCCGCGCTCCTGCACCAGTTCCACCGCCTCCTCGCCCCCGGCGGCTCCCTCGCCCTCGTCGACCTCGACCCCGAAGATGGATCCTTCCACGCCCATGCCACCGGCATCCCCCACCACGGCTTCGACCACGCCGCCTTCGCGCAACTCCTCGCCGACGCCGGCTTCACCGCCATCCGCTTCGAACCCGCCGCCCGCATCGAAAAAAACGCCCGCGTCTACACCGCCTTCCTCGCCACCGCCCGCCCCGGAACAATAGCAATAAATGAGGATTTCATTATTGACAGATCCCCTTGATCCGCCGAACATTAGTTCCATGCAAAATGCCCGGCGAAGTCTGCCGGGCCCGACCCCGGAGAAAGGTACTCGCCATGAAGAATGCTCGCTGGATCCTCGCCGCCGCCCTCCTGCTGACCCTCACCGCTCCCCTCTCCGCCCAAACCCTCTCCTTCGTGTCCGACGATTGGTGCCCCTACAACTGCGAACCCGACGGGGATGCCCCCGGCTTCGCCATCGAGGCCGCCATGAAAATCTTCGGAGAAGCCGGCATGACCGTGGACTACCGCCTCCTGGATTGGGACCAGTCCATCGAGGAAACCCGCCAGGGCCGCCACCAGGCCATCATCGGCGCCGCCAAGGGCGACGCCCCCGACTTCGTCTTCCCCGAGGAACCCATCGCCAACGCTTCCTCCTGCTTCTTTGTCCGCAAGGACGATTCCTGGACCTACCAGGGCCCCGATTCCCTGAAGGAACGCAAAATCGCCGCCATCGAGGCCTATGACTACAACAGCGATGAAATCGCCGAGAACACCTATGGAAACGTCGTGCGCTTCGAAAGCCTCGAAGCCTGCGTCGAAGCCCTCCTGGGCGGCCAGGCCGACACCTTCATCGAAGACGAATATGTCTTCCAGCTCTTCGAGTTCAAGAACCACATCGCCGGAGAAATCCACAAGGCCGGCTGCCTCGACGCCGACCCCGTCTACGTCGCCTTCTCCCCCGCCGACCCCAAGTCCGCCGAATACGCCGCGCTCTTCTCCAAGGGCCTCGCCGCCATGAAAGCCAGCGGCGATTGGAAAGCCCTGCTCCAAAAGTACGGCATCGCCCCCTAGGCCCCCTCCCCCCGGCGGCATCCCCGTGAATCTCAGCCTCAAGGCTCGCCTCATCGGCCCGGTCGTGGCCGTGGTGCTCGCCGGCACCGCGCTCAGCACCCTCCTCTCCGTCGGCCTGGCGGGCCGCGGCGTCCGCGACCTCGTCCAGGCCGACCTCGCCCGCACTACCCGCACCATCGCCAGCCAGGCCGACTCCTGGCTCCAGGACCTCGGCAAGAACATCGACCTCTGGCGGCAGATGGAGGTCCTCCTCTCCGCCAGCCAGGATTCCTTCGTCGGCCGCGCCGCCCGCCGCAGCGCCAACACCGAACTCGCCCGCCTCGCCGACCACTACGGCCATTTCGAATCCCTCGCCCTGTGCAGCCCCTCCGGGGAAGTCTGGGCCGCCTCCGCGCCCGGCATGCTCGAACACCCCCTGTCCCCGCCCCAGGCCGAAGTCGTCGCTGCCGCCGCCCAGGACCAAACCCTCCGTTCCCCCGTCGTCCCCGGCGCCGAACCCGCCCAGCCGGTCTTCATGATCGCCGCCCCGGTCGGCAAGGAGGGCGCCATCACCGCCGTCCTCCTGTGCACCGTCAAGCTCTCCGCCTTTTCGGAGACCTTCATCACCCGCCTCTCCATTGGCCGCACCGGCTACGCCTACCTGATCGACCGCAAAGGCCAGGTCATCGCCCATCCCGATCCCCGCCAGGTCCTCGCCCGCAACATGGCCGATACCGACCACGGCCGGCGCATGATGGCCGAACAGCAGGGCATCGCCTCCTCCACCGTCGACGGCCAGGTCCGCCTGGAAGCCTTCGCCCCTTGCGGCGACACCGGCTGGATCGTTGTCGCCGGCGCCGAAGAACGCGAAATGTTCGCCTCCGCCCGCCATATCGGCTGGGTCAGCACCCTCATCTCCGCCGGCGTCGTCCTGCTGATGATCCTCGTCAGTTGGGCCGTCGCCAGCCACCTCGTCGGCCAAATCCGGCGCATCACCGACCGCATGTCCTCCGGGGCCGCCCAGGTCACCTCCGCCTCCGAACAGGTCGCCGCCTCCAGCCAACAGGTCGCCCAGGGCACCAGCTCCCAGGCCGCCAGCCTCGAGGAAAGCAGCTCCGCCCTCGAGGAAATGGCCTCCATGACCCGCCAGAACTCCGACAGCGCCTCCCAGGCCGATGCCCTCATGGGCGATACCCGCCAAGCCGTCGGCAACGGCGCCGAAGCCCTCCACCGCGTCACCGGCGCCATCAACCAGATCCAGCAGTCTTCCGGGGAAATGGCCCGCATCATCCGCACCATCGACGAAATCGCCTTCCAGACCAACCTCCTCGCCCTCAACGCGGCCGTCGAAGCCGCCCGCGCCGGCGAGGCCGGCAAGGGCTTCGCCGTCGTCGCCGAAGAAGTCCGTAACCTCGCCCGACGCGCCGCCGACGCCGCCCGCTCCACCGCCGAACTCATCGAAACCTCCCAGCAGCAGGCCGGCTCCAGCGTCGCCATGGTCGATGCCCTCTCCTCCACCTTCACCGGCATCGAAACCTCCTCCGGCAAGGTCGCCACCCTCGTCAGCGAAATCGCCGAAGCCGCCCGCGAACAAGCCCAGGGCATCGATCAAATCAACACCGGCGTCGCCGAAATGGATTCCGTCGTCCAGCAGAATTCCGCCAACGCCGAGGAAATCGCCAGCGCCTCGCAGGAACTCTCCAGCCAGGCCGAGGACCTCAAGGCCATGATCGCCGAGCTCCTCGCCATGGTCGAAGGCTCCCGCGGCGGCTCGGCCCCCGCCGACCCGGACGCTTCTTCCATGCCCCTCCTGCCCGCCTGATCCCGCCCCATCGGTTTCCGCGGAATTCGGAATTGTCGGCCCCCCTCCCCCCGGTTATGCTTCTCCCACCATGACGACGACCACCCCCACCCGCATTGAACACGACTCCCTCGGCCCCCGCAACGTCCCCGCCGACGCCCTCTACGGCGCCCAAACCTCCCGCTCCATCGAGAACTTCCGCCTCTCCGGCACGCCCCTGCCCATCGAAATCATCCACGGCATGGCCCTCCTCAAACTCGCCTGCGCCCGCGCCAACGCCCGCCTCAACAACCTGACCCAGGCGCGCTTCGAGCTGGGC
>CAYODC010000138.1:5167-6158 GCA_964402575.1 uncultured Verrucomicrobiota bacterium | reverse complement strand
CCCCCGCCGACCAACACCGAGGCATCCGTAGAATCCCCGCAAGAAAACGACCTCCTCCGTGAACTCTCCTCCATGGCCGACCCCGCCATCGCCTCCTTCCTCGGCCCCGGCCTCGCCGACGAATGGATCGAGTTCGAACGCCTCCCCGGCAGCCTCCTCTTCCCCCGCCTGCCCATGGCCATCGAAGCCGCCATCTGGCGCGCCTACCAAATGCTCGCCACCAACCCCGCCGTCGACCCCGCCGCCCTCGGCTCCAACATGCTCGCCTCCACCAACGCCTGGGTCCGCACCACCGGCGCCATCTGGATCCTCGAAAAAAACCGCCAGCTCCCCCCAACCATCCTCGACCGCCTCCTCGCCGATGAACAGGCCTTCGTCCCCCTCACCGTCCTCGGATGGATGATCGATTCCGGCCTCCCCGCCCAAGCCGAACAATTCGAAACCCGCTGGAAAGACGCCCCCGGCGACGCCTGGCAGGCCGCCGTCCACGCCCTCGCCGAAGAACCCCTCAACGGCATGGCCGGCCGCGCCGCCCTCTGGCTCGCCGACCGCTCCCCCTGGACCGACGACGATAAACGCGAATGGATGGCCGGCGTCGCCGGCAACGAGGAAACCGCCTACGACATCCGCTGGAAAGCCGCGCTCCTCCTCCGCTCCCGCCTCCCCGCCGCCGATTACCGCCGCCACGTGCTGGCCTGGCTCAACCCCGGCGCCCTCCCCTCCCCCTTCCCCCCATCCGATGGTGCCCCGCCCGACACCGCCCAAGACCCCTCCCCCTTCACCCTCGCCATGACCATGCTCAATGCCCGCATCGCCGGCCCCGCATCCCTCGCCGCCCAGCCCGTCCTCGCCGCCGATGATCCCGATCTGTTCTTCGCCCAGGAATCCGCCCTCATGCTCGAAAACATCGCCCTCTGGGTCGAGGCCGCCACCGAATCGCAGGCCATCGATGTCCAACCCGGCTTCACCGAATCCCTCGCCCGCCACCCCG
>CAYODC010000138.1:0-5157 GCA_964402575.1 uncultured Verrucomicrobiota bacterium | reverse complement strand
CCTCGACGCTCTCCCCCTCGACGAACTCCCCGCCAACCAGCGCCTCGCCCTCCGCCGCATCCAGACCCGCCTCCCCGCCCTCGCCCAGCGCGAACGCGACTGATCTCGAAGGGGGACATCTCCGGGGCACCCTCCCCCCCGTCCCTACGCCCCCTCCAAATCCTCCAGGAACGACAGCACCGGAAATGCCGGATTGTAGTGCCGTTGCAGGAACATCGGATTGCGCGCCTTGTATAGCCGCTCCGCCAGCCGGTCGGCGATTGGGAACAACATCCTCTCATACTCGCACAACACCGCCGGCACCCGCTCCAGCGTCCCCGTCGTCTGGATGTTCAGGCACCCGCACTTGTTGTGGCAGCGCCGCTCCAGCGCGCACCCCGCGCACTCCGCCTTGTCCCGCTCGTTCCGGCAGAAAATGTCCTCCCGCCGCGCTTCGTCAATCCCCCCCTCCGCCGTCCCGATCACATACTCCGCGCGCCCCACGAACTGCACGCACGGATACAGCCGCCCGTCCGGCCCCACCGAAATCTGGCGTCTCCCCAGGCGGCACGAGCCGCTCCGCTCCGGAAACACGTGCGATGCGATCCGCTTGTCGAACGGCGAAAAATAGAACTTTCGCTCCTTGCGGTAGTTCTCCTCGTGCCAGGCCGCCAGCTTCCGGTATTCCCGGCCCAGCGTCCGCATGCCCGCATCCGTCCACGCCCCCGCATAATTGATCGACGCAATCAGGTACTGCACCCCTTTCGCCTGCAACGCCTGCACCCCCGCCGCGAATTCACCGACCGTCTCCGGATTCACCGTCATCAGCACCGGCGAATACGGCCGCCCCTTCAGCAACCGATCCAGCGCCGCCGTCACGTCCGCATGCGTCCCCCTCCCGTCCGGCCAGACGCGGAAGGCGTCGTGCGCCGCCGCCGCCCCGTCGTGGCTCACCGCCACATGCAGCCGCCGCCGCACCGCCTCGCCGAGAAACGCCTCGTCCAGCAGCGTCCCGTTGGTCGTCACCTTGTAATGGAACCGATCCGGATCCTGCGCCTCGCACCCGTCCATGATCCGCCAGATCAATTCCTTGCACAGCAGCGGCTCGCCGCCGAAAAAGATGATCCCGCAGTTCGGCCCCTCCGCCACCCGCTCGATCGCGGCCATCGCCGTCTCGTACGCCATGTCCGTCGCACCGGCATGCGCATAGCAATAGCGGCACGCCAGATTGCAGCGGTCGGTCAAATGCAGCGTCACATGCACGGCCTATTCCCCCTTCCCCACCACGCCTTCCTCCCGCAAAAACTCCACGAAATGCCGCACCTGCGACCGCAACCGCTCCCGCCCCTTTTCACCCCTGAGAGCCTGATGCTTCTTTTCCAGTTCGCGGTCGGCCATGCGGGCCTGCCCCGGCGTCAGCCCCTGCAGATCCAGCCTGACCACGCCACTATCCGCCAGCGGATCGAAAAACACGCCAAACCACGTGGGACGCTCCGCCGGATATTCCCCATAGGCCGCCGCCGCCTTCAACGCCAGCTCCGGGAAATCGAAGGAATTACCCAGACTCACGGCTCGCCCTTCCCACGACCGGTAATCCCGCTTGGCCAGATAGTCGATGTAGATGCCCCGGTCGACATCCGCCCAGTCAAACCGCATGGACCGCGGGTGGATCTCGTTGGCTTGGCCTATCCATTTCCGCCCTTCCTTGTCTCCCTGGACCGGCCCCGGCACATTCTCCAGCTCCACGCCGGACTGCAGCTTCAATCCGGCCGCCTCCAGTTCGCCGCGGATCAGGTCCAGCGCCTCGTCTTCCGGCATGAAAGTCGCCGGGCAGACCGACAAGCATCCAAAGGATCCACGCCCGTCGTGCTCCAGCGCCTCCTCCAGCAGCGGCGCCACCACGGCCATGGCCTTCCCCATCTGCTGCCCCGCCGCGGCGTTCTCCTCCCGCCCCTCCGGCATCGTCTCCACCGGAATCACGATCTCCTCCGTCCCGGTCGCCGACTCGGCGCGCGCCCCGGCGGACAGCGCCAGCAGCCCCAGCAACGCCCCGAACCCGGAAGACTTCTCCCACCGCGCCGGCACGTTCTTCAACAGCTCCGGATGGTGCCGCGCCTCGGCCATCGATGGATATCCCGTGCACGGCGAGCGGCGGTCCGGCTGAATCTTCATCGCTTCTCTCCTTGGGTCTGGAACATCACAAACGCTTCCTCGCTGGCCGGCGAACCCGCACTCAAGAACCGCCCGGCCGCCTCCCGGAAAACCGCCATCTCGAAGGGGCCCGACGTTTCCACCGCCCACCCGTTCTGCTTCCCCGGCGGCGGCGCCGTACGCCACTGCGCCGCCCCATACAGATCGACTCCGCACACCAACCCCGCATATCCACTGATCCGCTGTTCGATCTTGCGCGACTTGGAATGCTCCGGCACCGGAACCAACGCCGCGGCGATCACTTCATACCCGCCGAAATCCGGCCGGCGCACCAGCTTTCCACTGAAGGGCTCCCCCGCCTGCGACCGCTCCACCGCGATGCGCTGCAAATCGTCGATCTCCTCCGCCGCCACGGCTTGCCCTTCCCATGCCGCCAGTTTCCGGTTCCATTCGCCCAGATCCCCATCGATCATGACCGCGACGATCCGGTTGGCCCTCTCCAGCAGCCGCGCATTCAACTCCGGATTCCGCCGCAGCATCTCGGGCAACCCCATCCGCTCCGGCAGGGACAGCCCTGCCGCCAACCGCGCCGCCTCCTCCCGGCTCCCCACCGCCCAAAACGCTTCCCGCAACCGCCCCAGCATGTCCTCATCCGGCGGAGTCCCGATCGGATACACCGGCAGTTCCTTCTCCGGCACCCCCGCCAATCGTTGCCGCACCCGCTCCCGCAGCCAGTCGCGCCCGCGCAGGCCATGATCCTTCAGTAACTGCCGCGCCGCCCGCGCGCCCGGGCCGTAATCCTGAAACTCGTACCGCTCGCGCGGCAATTCCGGCAGGTTCGCCGTGGCAAACATCTGCTCGTTCAGGACCAGATAGGTTTCCGATACTCCCAACGCCCCGGCTACCGGGCCCGCCCGGTCGTCCGTGATCAGCGCCTCCCACTCCGCCGCATAATCGGTGGGCTTCACGGAAATACCATCCGACTCGTGAACCCACTGCGACAGCCGGCATCCCATCTGGATCCGCGCCTCTGCCTCCTGCACGGACACCGCATGGGCCAGCACCGTCCCCGGCACCTCCGCCCCCTCCGCCACCGCCAAATAGGCTTTCAGCACGTCCCAATCATAGCTCCCCGCCACCAGCACGGCATCCTTTTGAACCGATGATGGAAACACAAACTCCTCGAATTCCAGGGCCGTCTCCCGCAGCCCGGCAATCCGGGCGGTCACCTCCTCACTCGCCTCCGCCGTCGCCCCCGGACTCGCCTCCTTGGATTCAAGCCCATCCGCCTTGCGCCGCATCAGGTCCGCATACGCCTGCAGCAAGGGCCGGACCTCCTCGCCCCGGATCCCCGCATATCCCTTCAACAGGTTCTTCTTATTATTCTGCGCCGAATCCCGGTCGGACTCGCGCTCCCTTGGAACCAGCCATTCTTCGTCCAGCAAAAACCGTTCCAGTTCCGGCACCGGCCGCAGCCGGGCCACTTCCAGCAAATGCCCCTCCGCAAGTTTATGGAACGAAAAGGGGTAGCGGCCCGGCAGAGACAGCACCGCCCACCCGTCGTCTGTCGCCCCCCCGTATTTCTCCACAAAATCCCGCACCGCACGCATCATGTCCTCTTTCGACATCCGCCGGAAGTAGCCGCCCAGCACCCATTCCGGAATCATGTCGCGCAGCAACCGCCGCGCCACCTCCCCTCGCGTGGCCGGACGATCCAGGGTTTCAAATCCCCGTTGGATCATCTGCTGCCGCAGGGACTCCTCCTGTTCCGTCCAGGATCGGTCCAGTTCCTCCGGCTTGAACCGGTCCCGATAGGGCCCCGCCTTGCTCACCTCGACACGATCCGCATCGGTCAGCACCTCCTCCTCCTCCATCAACGCCAGCAGGAACGGCACCGCCTCCATCCCGCGCATGCGGATCTCCATCTCCGCGTCCCGCGGCTCCGGCACCCGGTCGCGCCAACCCGACGGGGCGATCCACAACACCGGCGGATCATCATACACGCTCGCCCCGCCGCGCCACGCCCGGACGCTCATCATGTCCGCCGCCTGCCGCAAATCGGTTTCGCTCATCCGCTCGGCGGTCGTCGGACGCGGGCGGGGATCCGCGATCCGCGCCTCCACCTTCTCCAGCAGCATCCGCATTACCGGCGCCGCATGCCACCCCTCCGGATACTTCTCCAGCAGCCGCCGGATCCCGTCCCGATACGCCTCCCAATCACCGCTTTCCCGGAAGGCCTCGTAGACATTCCCATATTCGCCAACCGCCACCCGGTTCATCGCTTCGCGGGCCACGCCCTCCGCCCCCCCCTCCCGCGCCGCCAGTTCCGTCAGCAACACCGACGCATTCTCCACATCGCCTCTGCGCCACAAGGCATGCGCCAACAGAAAAAGCTTGCCCGGAAAGCCTCCATACCCGGGCTCCCCTTCCCATTTCAGCGATTGCAGAAACTCGGCCCCCTTCCGCGCGTCGCGCCCGGAATCGCCCGGCTCCCACCGCCCGCTGGCCACCAGCTCCTTCGGCGGCTCCGGTGCCTCCAAGGTCGCCGCTTTCTTGGCCCCCTCCCACGTGAAATCCCCGCTCCGCCGGACATCGAAAACCCGGCTGCCATCCGCCACCACCCGCGCCTGGACCGGCTGGCCCTTCTCGTCCCGCGTCTCCTCCAGCACCCACGCATTGCCAGTCGCCTCCCAGCCTTCCGGCAGCAGCTCCTCCACGCGCGGATCCCACGTGCCCCGCAAATGCACATACGTCGCCGCGGACACATCCGGCAGGCCATAGGAATCGAACTGCGCCAAGATCTTCTCCCACCCCGCCAGCGCACCCGCAGACGCCCCCGCCGAAGATCCCTCCGCGGCCTCGGCCGCCCCGGCCGCCCCGGCCACCAGCATCCACCCCATCGCCCCCGCCAGCAGGATCGGTTTCCTCATCGCGCTCCTCCGGAACCCTCCAGTTGCATCACCACCGCTGCCCACGCTACACCCCCCCCGCCCACCGCCGCAAGACCATTGCACAATCCCCTCCCCT
>CAYODC010000137.1:0-6166 GCA_964402575.1 uncultured Verrucomicrobiota bacterium | reverse complement strand
CATCCCTGCCGAGCCGGGCGGTTGTTTCGCTACATGAATAACGGAATGGCGATAAAACCCCCCGCCTCTCAACCCTTCCCTTCCCACAGCGCCAGCAGCCGCTCCGCCAACGCCTCCAAACTCCCGTCCGACGTATCGAACTGCACCGGCACCCGCGCATAGTACGGCGCCCGCCCCGCCAGCAATTCGCGGATCTTCCCCGCCCGGTCCTCCGTCTCCAGCAACGGACGGTTCCTCGATCGCAAAGTGCGCTCCGCAATCACCTCCGGCCGCGCCACCAGGCACACCAGCAGCCCGTTCGTCCCCAGCGCCCCCAGGTTCCCCTCCCGCAGCACCACCCCGCCCCCGCAGGAAATCACCGCGCCCCGCTTCCCCGCACCCCACTCCGCCGCCAGCGCCGACTCCATCTCCCGGAACGCCCCCTCCCCGTCCTCCGCAAATATGCGCGGAATCGGCTTGCCCGCCCGCCGCTCGAGCTCCTCATCCATTTCCAGAAACGGCACCCCCGCCCGCAAGGCCACGCGCCGCCCCAACGCGCTCTTGCCCGTCCCCATGAACCCCGTCAACACCAGATTGCGTCGCTGTTCCATAACGAAGAGCCTTTCCAGATGGGTTGTCGCCGACCCCGGTGGGGCCGGGGCTGTTTCTTCCGTGGCCGGCCTCGCCGAGGCCAGCGACATCAAAGCCATGAACGCTCCATGACAGCGCACCCTTTTCCCCGGCGCGTGTCAATCCAGGACAGAACGAAAAAGCCCGGCGCAAGGCCGGGCCGTCCAACCGGAAAAGACCCCGGTTAGTGGATGACCAGGCGCGTCGTCTTCACCAGCGCCTTCCACAGCTTCTCCGACGTGTCCGACTCCAGCAGCTTGTCCCGGTTCTCCGCCTTCTGGAACACCTGCGAAAGCCCCGACAGCAGCTTGAGGTAGAACGCGCTCGCCGCCGTCGGAATCACCATGAAGAACACAACGCGCGTGTTGGCCTTCCCCGCCGGATCGAACTTGATCGCCTTGGGCGCAATGCCCAGCGCCAGCGTCAAAGCCCCGCCCTCGATGCACCGCACGTGCGGAAACGCCAGCCCGCTCTCCACCGCCGTCGAAATGATCGCTTCGCGCTGCTGCGCCGATTCCAGCAGCTTGCCCGCATCGTCCACGAACCCCTCCGACGCCAGCTTCTGGCACAATTCCTCCAGCACCGAGTCGCGGTCCGTCCCCTTCAGCGCCGGAATCATCAGCGCCTCCGCCGAAAACCGCTCGATCCCCACCTTCGGCGGATCGCTCCGCCGCGGCGACTTGCGCGTGTTGCGCGCGCTCGAAACCCGGTGGAACAGCAGCCGCGCGCACGAAGGACAGCTGTACAAATGCTCCGCCGCATGCACCTTGTGCACCAGCGACACCGGCAGCGTCATCCCGCACGCCGTGCACACCCCGTTCACAATCGGCACCACCGCCAGCGGACTCTTCTGCAGCAGCCGCGTGAACTGCACGCTCACGTCCTGCGGCAGTTTCTGCGTCAACGCCTGGATCGACGCATCCAACTGGTCCAGCTGCGCCCCCGGCATCCCCACCTCCTGCTGCGCGCGGGCAATGATGAGTTCCTGAAGTTGGACAAGATGATTGATGATGGGTTGCATGGATTTCCTACGGGTTGCGGCCTTCAAGCCTAAATCGCTTGATCGTCCCGTCTCCTTACACCCCTTCTGGCGGAATGTAAAGACAAATACCCCGCCCATTTCCCCGAAGGGCGCATGGAAGTTCTGCGGAGATGGCCCCTTCTTTTTCCACGGGATCATGGCCGCGCCCAACGGGCGCAGCTCCAACCGATCCGCCGAACTGTAGCTGCGCCCGCCGGGCGCGGCGGCTTTCGGGGTTCTTTCGCTGCAGCCCCCCCCCCCGCCCGTCAGGGCCAGGTCACCATCACGATGTTGCTGCGCTCTCTCACGTTGCGCTGCTGGGCCCGCGCCAGCCCGCTGACCATCAGCCCGAACCGCTCCCCGCTGCGCGGACGCCACCCGTTCAGCGGCGAAACCTTGATGTGGTCGCCCAGGCTCCCATCCAATACCCCCTTCGGCTTCGACGTCTGCCCAAACCGGAAATACTCGAATGTCGCCGCATACCACTGCCCGTTCAGGTTCACGATCACCCACGGATTCGCGTTCACCCCGTCCACCGCCGACCATACCCTCGATTTCGTGTAGGGCATGCTGATCGTGCCCCCGCCCACGCTGGCCGACAGGCTCGCCGTCTGCGGCCAGCTCGACACATCCGTGTGCAGCCACTTGATCGATCCCGGCATGCCCGCCACGTCCGCGCTCGCCGCCGGCGTCCCCGTGCTGTCCGTCCCCCCGCTTGCCGAGGTACCACTGGCGGTCGTCCCGCTCCCCTCCGTCATCCCATTCTCCGCCGCTTCTTCCAGCGAGTAGGTCTCGCACCCCGCGCACACGGCCACCGCCACTCCCGCCGCCCAGATCCGGATCCATCCCGCTGCCTTCATTTTCCTGCCTCCCGTTTCATGATCCTCCGGCTCCACTTCGTGCGGCACCGTTCATCCACTCGTCCGGCCCGGACCCCCCCGCCGGGAAACCTTCATCCAGGCCCGGCGCCGCGGGGCGGCCATTCGCTCAATCGCATACCGTAGCATGGTCCGTGCCATGGCGCCGGCATGTCGCTCCAAAAAAGCCTCCAATGCCCGCTCGTCACGCTTGCCCGCCTCGCGCAACATCCAGCCAACCGCCTTGTGCATCAGGTCTTCCCGATCCCCCAACAGCCTCTCCGCCAACCACATCGTGTTGGACAAGTCCCCCCGCCGGATGTGCTCCAGCGTCGACACCATCGCGATCCGCCGCTCCCACATCGATTCCGACCGCGCCAGCTTCCCCAGCACCCGGCGCCCCCCTCCCGGCGGCAAGTGGCGGCCCACAATCCCCGGCGCACTCGCATCCACCAAATCCCAGTTGTTCACCCGCCCCGCATGCGACAGATAGAAATCAAACACCCGGCGGCGCCCCTCCGCTCCCGCCCTCCCGTACTCCCTCACCAGCACCAGCACCCCCAGAAAACGAACCTCGTGATACGCCGACTCCAGCAACTCCCCCGCCTCCCCCTCCGCCACCTGCGGAAAGCGCGCCAACACCTCGCGCACCTGCGGCACCTTCACCCCCCAGAACCGGTCCCCCTCGCCATACTCCCCCGCCCCCGTCTTGAAAAAACGGCGCAGCACTTCCGCCTGTGCCGGATTCCCCAGCCCCTTCACCGCCTCCGCCATCGCCCGGGCCGTTCCCCGCTGGACACCGTGAATTCCCGCCGCGGCCATGCCGACCGGACCCCTCCGGCCCCTACGGCCAGGTCACCATGGAGATGTTCGTGCGCTCCTTCACGTTGCGCGTCTGCGTGCGGGCCAGCCCGCTGACCATGATGCCAAACCGCTCCCCGCTGTGCGGACGCCACCGGTTCAGCGGCGCCACCTTGATGTGGTCGCCCATCGATCCGTCCAGCACGCCCCGCGGCTTCGACGTCTGCCCCTTGCGCAGCCACTCAAACGTCGCCGCATACCACTTCCCGTCCGTCCACTTCACGATCACCCACGGATTCGCGTTCACCCCGTCCACCGCCGGCCAGACCGTCGCCTTCGAATACGGAAAACTGATCGTGCCGCCCACGCTCGCGCTCATGCTCGAGGTCACCGGCCAGCTCGATACGTTCGTGTGCAACCAATGGATCGGCCCGTCGATCTCGGCCGGCTGGGCAGGATCCGCCGCCCCCGGCTCTCCCGGTGCCACCGGCACCTCCGGCGTCACCGTCGGCGTCGGCACCGCCAAACCCTGCAACTCCGCCAGCGATACCGACCCCTCGTTGTCGAGCGACTCCGACTCGCACCCCGCCAGCCAAATCGCCCCGGCACACCCCAAGACCCGCGCAAGGGCCATCGACTTCATTTTTACCATGTGATGCTCTCCGGATCGTTTTCGGTTCGAAAGATAATCAAGCCCCTTCTCTTACCCTAGGCCCTCCATGCAGCACAACCCTAATTCCTCGCCGCTCCGCTTTTTTTTGCGCGCCCCTCCCGGCCGCGCCGGGATCCCGCAGGCTAGCGCAGCGCCTCCAGCACCGGCGTGGTGAACGCCCAGATTCCGCTCTGACCGCCCACCTCGTCCCGCAGCGCCTGCAGGCGCCCCATCAGCCGCGCCGCCGTCTCGTCGTCCACCACCACCAGCGCGCCCGCGTTGGCCCCCGGCCATACGTGGTTGTCCATCCGGGTCCCGCTCTTCGGCCCCCGCCCCGTCATCCGCTTCCACCTCGACATCCCCACGATCCCCATCTCGTCGAGAAGGTCCTGGATCCCATCCGTCAGCACGATGTCGTACATCAGCCACACCGCCTTCATGCCCGCACTCCCTTCTCCTCCGCCAGCCGCTCCCGCCGGCGCGCCATCCGCGCATGCACCACGCTGTACAGTACCGGCACCAGCACCAGCGTCACCAGCATCGAACACACCAGCCCTCCCGCGATCGTCGCCGCCATCGGCTTCCACGTCGCCGCCCCCTCCCCCCGGCTCACGATCATCGGCACCATCCCCAGCGAGGTCGTCAGCGTCGTGATCAGCACCGGACGCAGGCGCGACCGCCCCGCGCTCGTGATCGCCCCGGCCAGGTCCTGCCCGCGCGCCCGCAGCAGGTTGATGTAGTCGATCAGCACGATCGCGTTGTTCACCACCACGCCCACCAGCGTGATCATGCCGATGAACGACATGATGCTCACCGTCAGCCGCAGCACCGTCAGGCTGATCGCCACCCCCGTGAACGCGAACGGAATCGAAAACAGGATCAGGAACGGATCCAGCAGGCTCTCGAACTGCGACGCCATCACCATGTAGACCAGCAGGATCCCCAGCACCAGCATCAGCCCCATCTGCCGGAACGACTCCTCCTGGTCCTCCGCCGTCCCCCCGAAATGAAGGCCGATCCCCGACGGCAGCGGCACCTCCTCCGCCAGCCGCCGCCGCAGGTCGCGCACCACCTCCCCGCTGCTGCGCCCGAACACGTCCGCCGTCACCTGGATCATCCGCTCCTGGTTGCGCCGGTCGATCTTCAGCGCCCCCACCCGCTCCTCGATCGCCGCCACGCTGTCCAGCCGGATCCGCCCCCCGCCCGGCATCACGATCTCCGCCTGCGCGATGTCCTCCACCGTCCGCCGGTACGGCTCGTCCAGCCGCAGCACGATGTCATAGTCCTCGTCGGATTCCCGGTACATCGTCGCCGTCGTCCCGTAGAACAACGTCCGCACCCGGTTGGCCACCTGCGACACGTTCAGCCCGTGCGCCGCCGCCTTCACCCGGTCGATCTCCACCCGGATCTCCGGCCGCCCGGGATCCCGGCCGATCTCGCCGTCCACCGCCCCTTCCGTGCGGTTCACCACCGCCAGCACCTGCTCGGCCACGCGCTGCAAAATGTCCAGGTCGAACCCCAGCACGTCGATCACGATCGGCTTCGCCCCGCCCCCCGGCCCCATCTGGGACGTGTCCACGTTGAACTTCTGCACCTCCGGCCAGCGCGACACCTTCTCCGCCACCGCCCGGCCAATCGCCTTCATGCCCCGCGTGCGCTGCGTCTGCGGCACCAGCCGCAGCATGACGTGCCCGATATGCGAACCGCCCTGCCCCCAGCCCGACTGCCCGCAGCGCCAGGCGTAAACCTGCACGTTCTCCCGCCCCGCCTCCTCCAGCGCCACGTCCAGGATCCGCTGCCCCAGCGCCGCCGTCTCCTCCACCCGCGTCCCGATCGGCGCCTGAAAGCGCAGCATCATCCGCCCGTTGTCGTCCTCCGGCGAATACTCCGACCCCAGCTGCAGGAACAGCCCCACGCTACCGGCGAACACGGCCGCCGCCCCCGCCACCACCCACCCGCGCCGCCGCAGCGCCCCCCCCAGCAGCCGCGCATAGGCCGCGTCCAGCGCCGCAAACCGCGCCTCGCTCCACGCATGGAACGCCTCCGTCCGCTTCCCGCGCGGCTTGCGCTTCGCCGGCGCCTGCAGCAGCCGCGAACCCAGCATCGGCGTCAGCCACAGCGCGCACCCCAGGCTCGCCGTCAGCGTCGCCACCAGCAGCCCCCCCAGCTGCTTGAACATGATCCCCGCCTCCCCCTTCAGGAAGATCAGCGGCACGAACACCACGA
>CAYODC010000136.1:2848-6256 GCA_964402575.1 uncultured Verrucomicrobiota bacterium | reverse complement strand
TGGGTGGCCGTCGCCGCGTGCACCGTCGTCATCAGGCCCTTCTCGATGCCGAACTTGTCGTTCAGCACCTTCGCCACCGGCGCCAGGCAGTTCGTCGTGCAGCTCGCGTTCGAGATGATCGTCTCGCCCTTGTAGCTCTTGTCGTTCACGCCGAACACGAACATCGGCGTGTCGTCCTTCGACGGCGCGCTCAAGATGACCTTCTTCGCGCCGGCCTTCAGATGCGCTTCCGCCGTCGCCTTGTCCAGGAACAGCCCCGTGGACTCGACCACGATCTCGGCGCCGACTTCGTTCCACTTCAACGCCGCCGGATCCTTCTCCGCCGTCAGGCGGATCTTCTGGCCATTGACGATCAGCGTGCTGCCTTCCACCGCAATCGTGCCCTGGAACCGCCCATGCACGCTGTCATACTTCAGCATGTACGCGAGGTATTCCGGCTCCAGCAAATCGTTGATCCCGACGATCTCGATGTCCTTGAAGTTCTTGACCGCCGCGCGGAATACCATGCGCCCGATGCGTCCAAATCCGTTGATGCCAACCTTGATAGCCATTGTGTGATCTCCGTTTGTTTTCGTTGTTAATGGACCGGAATACGGTATTGGTCCGCCCACAAAATGGCGGAATTTCCGTGCACTATACGCCTGGCTTTCCCGCGAGTCAATCCCCCATCCTCACGATATATCCAGCAAAAAACGGTTGACCCGCGGCGGCGCCGCCGCCCGCCGCCCCCGCGGGACGCGTCAGTTGTCCCGCCCCCCGCCCGGCATCAGCCGCGGCAGCAGGAACAACCCCGCCACGAACAGCGCCGCCGTCACGGACACCCCGGCCCATCCGCTATGGCTCAGCCCGGACACCACATGCCCCACGCCCGCGCATACCGCCACGAAGATCGCATACGGCGCCTGCGTCGTCACGTGCTCCAGCAACGGACACCCCGCCCCGATCGACGACAGGATCGTCGTGTCCGAAATCGGCGACGTGTGGTCGCCCAGCACCGCCCCGCCCATGACCGCTCCGCACGCCGCCAGCACCGACGGCAGCAGCACCGCCGGATTCCCCGTCGCCTCCGCAATCGCGATCGCGATCGGCATCCCGATCGGTATCATGATCGCCATCGTCCCCCAGCTCGTCCCCGTCGAAAACGCGATCGCCCCCGAAATCAGGAACAGCCCCACCGGCAGAAACCCTCCGGTCATCCCGCTGCGCTGCACCAGCTCCGCGATGAACTTCGGCAACCCCATCCCGCCGTCCGCCGGCGCGCTCTTGATCACCGACCCGATCGTCCATGCCATCGACAGGATGATCAGCGCCGGCACCATGCTCTTGATGCCGGTCACGAACGCCTCCCCCGCCGCCCGCATCGAAAACAGCCTCCGCGCCAGCATGTAGGGATAGCTGACCGCCAGCGTCACCACGATGCTCAGCATCAGCGCCTTCGAAGCGTCCGAATCGACAAACCCTTTGTAGAGCGGAATCGAGTGCATGGCCTCCAGGAACGTCGCCGGCCCCCCCTCGGACCCCGCCGCCGCCCACCAGGTCGTGATCGGAAACGCCGCCACCGCGGACCCCACCAGCAGCAACATGGGCAGTACCATGTCCAGCGGCCGCACGCTCGTCTTCGGCTCGCTCTCCGCCACGCCATGCGCCGCCTCCATGTCGCCCGCCACCGCCCCGAAGGTGTCCGTGTCGTACAGCTTGCCGTCGTTGTGCGCCCGCAGCTCCGCCGTCAGCATCGGCCCGAAGTCCCGCTTCGTCAGCGTGATCGCCAGCACCATCAGGATCGCGAACAGCGCATAGAGGTTGTAGGGAATCGTCCGGATGAACAGCTCCAGCTCGCTCACCCCCAGCTTGTCGAACCCCTCGGACCCGCGCATGTAGCTCATCACCGTCACCACCCACGTCGACACGGGCGCGAGAATGCATACCGGCGCCGCCGTCGAATCCAAAATGTACGCCAGCTTCGCCCGCGAAATCCTCATTCGGTCGCACACCGGCCGCATCGCCGTCCCGATCGCCAGCGAATTGAAATAATCATCGATGAACACCAGCACGCCAAACACCCAGGTCGCCAGCAGCGTCCCCGTGCGCGTCTTCACGTGCGCGCTCGCCCAGTCCCCGAACGCCTTCGAGGATCCCGCCTTCGCCATCAGCCCCACCAACGCCCCCAGCAGCGCGCAAAACAGGAAGATGCGCAGGTTCCAGCCATCCCCCAGATTCGTCACCAGCTTGTCGCTGAACAGCATGACCGCCGCGAACAGGTTGCCCCCCGACGCGATCAGCGTCCCCGACATAATGCCCAGGAACAGCGATAGCACCACATCCTTCGTCGCCAGCGCCAGCACGATCGTCAAGACCGGCGGCAAAATCGACCACCAACCCCAATGTTCCATCGTATCCTCCTGTGTATTGCAATTAAGAGATCTACATTACTGCAATTCCGTCCCGGACGTCACTTCCAAATCCGCCCCCCCCGCGCCTGGCCGGCGCGGCTACCAATCCGCCCGGATCCGCAGGTAGCCCTGGGGGCGGGCCGTTCCCGTCCAGTTGGTCGCCGCCCCGCCCCCGCTCCAACTGGCGAGGTTCGTCCAAACCGGATCCACCAAGCTGTCGCTGCCTTCGAGATGGTTGGTCGTCCCCGGCGCAAGGCCGAGCATTTCCACCGTGAAGGATGCCCCGTCCCACGTCACGCCGCCAAACTGCTCCTCGTAGCCGTCCGACTTCTGCCACTGGGCCTCGTGCCGCCGCTGATAGGTGCCCGCGTAGTAGTTGGCATGCCACAGCAGGTATTGCTTGGGGCCGGTGTTCAGCACCTGCTCCAGCGTGAACGTGTCGCCGGCATTCGCCGGCACCGGATTCCGCAGCGCCCGGTTCGTCGTCCACGTCATCGCGTCGTCCCGGCTGAGATAGCTGCTCCACAGCCACCCCCCGCCCGTATTGTCCACTTGACGGAACAGATGCCAGTTCCCTTGCCCGTCATGGCTCAGATGGACGGCCCGGCCCGGCTCGCTTGCGCGATTCACGTCCTGCGGGGTCCAACCACCGCCAGACGCATGGCGCCACACCCGGACAACGTCGTCGGCTGCCGGATCCGCCGCGATCGCGACGATGTTGGTGGACAGGCTCCAGCCCGGGGTCCCCCACGCCTCGTCGTCTCCCAGGTTCGTCGCGGCCCAGCTCGCGCCGTCCCCGGAATGCACGACCATCATCGTCTGCGTGGCCCCCGACACCTTCCGGACCACCAACCACCATCCGTCCTCGTTGCACCCCAGCCCCTGCCAACTGAAATGCGAACCGTCCGGCCCCGCCTCCAGGGCCATAACCGGCGCGGACCAGGTTGCGCCACTGTCCATCGACCGGGCGAAATAAATCTGCTGCGTCAAGGGATAGTTCGTCGACAATCCATAGGCC
>CAYODC010000136.1:1671-2838 GCA_964402575.1 uncultured Verrucomicrobiota bacterium | reverse complement strand
GCCACGGCGATCGCATTGACCGGCGGTTCATGCTGGGCGCCCTTCAGCACCGCGGTGCCCTGGCCGTTCTGCACCACCAGCACGGTGATCGCCAGCGGCACGACCAGTTCGACCAGCGCCCCCAGCGACCACACCGGCGCCTGCACCAGCGGCTGCGCAAAGGCCAGGCTGCCCAGGGTCGACGTGTCGACCCGACCGAGCACGCCGATCAGCAACGCCGCCGCCACCTCGACCCAGGAAAAGGATACACCCTCCTGACCATACGCCACCGATACCGGTGCGGAAAACGTCGCGCCGCCATCCCTGCTGCTTCTCACAAACAGATTCGTCCCGATCATGCAGGCCACCACCAGCGTTTCCCCGTCGCTCGCCATGCCGAAATCCGCGATCTGATGATCCTCCAGTGGATAGGATAACGGCACCCACGCTTCGCCCACGGACTTGCGGCTCATCTGCAAATTATAAATCGCGTGCGCGCCGATCACGTCGCTCCCGTCGGAACACAGCTTCACCTTGCCATAGCTGTTGCCCGGATACGACGACACCAGGCCGGTGTCCTCCGGCGCCGACCAGAACAACGGCCCGCTGTGATAATTCTGCGAATCCGCGCTGTCGTAGATGTGGCTGTCCCCCTCGTAGCCGTCAAAATAGAATTCCACCTCCGTCCCGAACGGAAACGGCGCCGGCGGCGTGTAGCTCCAGACCGAATTGCCATCGGTGTTCGTCACGTAGGTCATCGCCTGCACGGACCAATCCCCGTCGTTCACCCGGATGCACACGTTCGCGTTCAACCCGAAATAGTCCTCGTTCATCATAACCTGGAACTGTCCGGGATTGGCGCCGTCGTGACGCGGCCGCGTACCATACACCCCCATCCATCCGGGAAAAGCCTCCACCGTCGTCGACAGGACAACCATTCCGCCCAGGACAACCCCTCCCACCATGCGTTTCACACTCTTCATTATCCCGTCCCTTCCCGGCCAACCGCCGCCGCTCGCCCGCCGCTGCCCCCCCTCCCGGACACTACTTCGCCGCGCCCGCATCCTGAAGGATGGAGACAATGCCTCCATGGCCCTTGGCCTTGGCCACCGAGAGCGCCGTCAACCCGCTGTCGTTTCGGATTCCGACATCCGCACCGGTACCACGTTCATCACGAGGTCCGGGAGC
>CAYODC010000136.1:1038-1661 GCA_964402575.1 uncultured Verrucomicrobiota bacterium | reverse complement strand
CCCCGTTCCACCAGCAGTGTCACCACATCCACATGCCCCTTCACCGCCGCCCCCATCAGCGCCGTCGCCCCCTTGGCCGTTCGCGCGTTCACGTCCGCTCCATTGTCCAGCAACACGCGGACCGCCTCCAGCCGGCCGCTGCTGGCCGCCCCCAGCAGGACAGGCATGCCGTTCATGTCTTTCGCATTCGCATCCGCCCCGAACTTCAACAACATCGCCGCCGTCGCAAAATGCCCTCCGCCCAAAGCCACCATCAGCGGCGTCCGCCCCGCCGCGCTCCGGACATTCGCGTCCGCGCCTTTCTCCAGCAACAGCCGAACCATCTCCGGCTGGTCCGGATCCACCGCCATCATCAAGGCCGTCATCCCGGCCAACGGCTCCTGCGCATTCACGTCGCCCCCGTGTTCCAGCAACAACCGGACCACCCGGAGTTGACCTTGGTACACCGCCCCCATCAACGCCGTCATGCCATCCCGGTTCACCGCACGGGGATCGGCCCCCTTGTCCAGCAGCCATTTCGCCACATGCCAATGCCCATTCACCGCCGCTCCCATCAGCGGCGTATAGCCCATCGCATCCCGGGCATCCACTCCCGCCCCCCGCTGCAGCAGGCGAATCACCCC
>CAYODC010000136.1:0-1028 GCA_964402575.1 uncultured Verrucomicrobiota bacterium | reverse complement strand
GGACTCCAGCCCGTGGAGGAATCCTGCTTCGGCGGCAGCATGCACCCCGCCCCCAACCCCGCCAACACGCCGATCAGCACAATCCACTTCCTCACGCGCTTCTCCTTCCTGCTACCATGGCCTCAACCGAAAATGAAGGCGGATTGTGAACCCCGCCGCCATGCTTGTCAACGCCTCGCCCGCCCCCCCCCGGGATGCCAACCCTGACGCCAATCCTTGCCCCGGCCTCGCGGCTTTGGTAGCCTCTTTTCATGAAAATCCTCGATTGCGACTTCCTGGTCATCGGTGCCGGCCTCGCCGGCCTCTCCGCCGCCATGGAACTGGCCCCCCACGGACGCGTCATCCTCTGCGCCAAGCGCGCGCTGGACGAAAGCAATTCCTCCCACGCCCAGGGGGGCATCGCCGTGCCCGTCGCCGACGACGACACCATTGACTCCCACCTGCAGGATACCCTCGTCGCCGGCGCGGGCCTCACCCGCGCCGATGTCGCCCGCGAAATCATCGCCGGCGGCGCCGCCCGCATCGCCGTCCTCGAACAGTGGGGCGTCCGCTTCGAGCGCAAGCCCCGCCATCCCCGCGAAGCCGACGCCGAATACGACCTCGGCCGCGAAGGCGGCCACTCCGTCCGCCGCGTCCTCCACAGCGGCGACATCACCGGCGCCGAAATCATCCGCGTCATGGCCCAACGCATCCGCCGGCAGCCGTCCGTGCAGATCCTCGAAAACCACATGGCCATCGACCTCATCACCACCGGCTGGCTCAAGGTCCCCGGCGACGACGCCTGCATCGGCTCCTACTTCCTTGACCGCGCCAGCCGCGAAATCCTCGCCGTCCGCGCCCCCCACACCATCCTCGCCACCGGCGGCGCCGGCAAGGTCTACCTCTATACCAGCAATCCCGACATCGCCACCGGCGACGGCATCGCCATGGCTTGGCGCGCCGGCCTCGAAATCCGCAACATGGAATTCGTCCAGTTCCATCCCACCTGCCTCTACCATCCCGAGGCCAAATCCTTACTCATCAGCGAA
>CAYODC010000135.1:946-6263 GCA_964402575.1 uncultured Verrucomicrobiota bacterium | reverse complement strand
CCCCTTCTCCGACCCCACCGCCGACGGCCCCGTCATCCAGGAAGCCTCCCAGCGCGCCCTCCGCGCCGGCATGAATCTCACCAAGACCCTCGACCTCGCCGCCCGCCTCCGCGCCGAATCCGACATTCCCATCATGCTCTTCGGCTACTACAACCCCCTCTTCAAGTTCGGACTCGACCGCCTCGCCAAGGCCGCCTCCGCCGCCGGCATCGACGGCCTCCTCGTCGTGGACCTTCCCCCCGAGGAAGCCGGCCCGCTCAAAAAGGCACTCGAAGGCACCGGCATCCAGATCGTACTCCTCGTCGCCCCCACTACCCGCCCCGACCGCGTGCAAAAAATTGCGGCCGAAACCGGCGGCTTCCTCTACCTCGTCACCAAAGCCGGCACCACCGGCGAAGGCGGACTCGACTACGACGCCATCCGCCAACACGCCGCAGAAGTGAAGAAAGTCAGCCCCCTCCCCGTCTGCCTCGGCTTCGGCATCCGCAACGGCGATGACGCCCATGCCCTCGCCCCCATGGCCGACGGCATCATCGTCGGCTCCACCCTCGTCAACGTCATCGGCTCCGCCCCCACCGCCCCCGACCTCCCCGAGCGCATGGCCGCCAAGATCCGCGACCTCCGCTCCGGCCTCGACCGGGGCTGAAACCTTTCCTCACGCCAATGCACCAAGACGCCAAGGAGGTAGGCTCTCCAGAACACCACAATGCCCCCCTTGGAGGAACCGGTTCCACCCGGTCCATGTTCCCGGATCCATTCCCGGCCCGCGTGGAAGCGGGCCCTCCACAAATCCGTTCCGCATTCCGCCTTCTGGTAAATCCCTCTTTCCCCTTGTTCCCGTACATTGACTCTTTTGGCTTTTCCTTGTTACGGTCGGCGACGAGGTGAACGCATGACCATCCCCCGCGTCGTTTGGATCGTTCTTTCTGGTGGCTTTCTGGCGGGCTGCCAATCCTCGCGGGACCCCGCTTCCGAACCTGTGAAAACCGGGCCGGCTTCGGAAGTCTCCGCCTGCACACGCATCCGGACATGCGACTGGTCGCTGCCGCCGGACAACCCCGAAGGCATCACCGAACAGAAGCTCGCCAGGCAAACGGCGGATTCGTTGTCCCGCCTGTGGAAGAGCGCGCATGTCCACGCTGGATGCCCCTGCCCCGGTTGCGAGGAGGAGCTGTCGCTGTTCTTCGATCACCTGGGCGCCTGGCAAGCCAGTCTGCCCGATGCACCCGATCCGGCTGCTCTGCTGGCGGCGGCGAAAACCCTCCGTGCCGCACCGTGCGACGATCCCGCCCTGCTCCATGGTCACGGCCTGCTCCTTCAGGAAGCCGGGCGCTATCCCGAAGCCTTCGACCTCTTTTTGCAGGCCGCCGCCCGCTACGACCAGCTCGGGGCTTCCGGCATCCTGAAAGCCCGCAACGCCGTCGCCGCTTATGTCGTCATCCACCAGATCGGCGACGACCACGACAAGGATCAGTGCTTCCGATGGAAAGACCGGGCGCTGGAATTCCTCGCGCAGGGCATCGCCCACGACCCCTTCCGCCCCGAAGACCTCCGCCCCCTCCATGCCCACATCCAAAAGCATTGGTCCAAAATCTATTGGACCCGCGACGGCGATCAACGCCACATCGTCAGCCGGCGCATCGAAGAACTCGGCGGCGGCGAACCGTGGCTGGTCCGCATGCTGCGCGGGCACCACGAATACCGCCGGGCCTGGGCGGACCGCGGCGGCGGTTTCGCCAACTCCGTCACCCCCGAGGGCTGGAAAGGTTTCGCCGACCACTATGCGAACGCCGAGGCCGATTTTCGCGAGGCCCTCGCCCTGCATCCGGACTTTCCCGAGCCGATTGATTTTCTCATCGACATCGCGGCCGCCGGCCACAATTCCGGCTCCGAAACGGATTACGACTGGTTCCGCCTCGCCGTCGACGCCCAGATCGATTACTGGCCCGCCTACCAATCGTTCGTTTTCCACACCCTTCCCCGCTGGGGCGGCACCCCGGATCAACTGGCTCTCATTCTGAACATGATCTCGGCAAACACGCGGTTCGACACCCGCCTTCCCCGCTATGCCCTCTACCACTACAAAACCATCGGCAGCGACCGCCTGACCTATCCCGGGCCCTGGACACAACGCGGCATCACCCTCCACCCCTGGCGCGACCCCGACGGATGGGCGATCTTCCGCCGCGTCTATGAAGGCTATCTCCGGCACCCCGGCCCCATCCCCTTCGATCGCGCCGAACTGCTCATGGACTACCTGAACGATGCCCACCAGTTCGACCAGCCCGCCGAATTCCTGCGCATTCTGCAGGACTTCGCCTCGACCAATCCAATCGATCCCGATGCCTTTGCCCACGCCCATGGCTACACCCTGCCGCGCGCCGAGGCCCGGGCCCGCCTGCAAACCGAAAATCCCGCTTTCTCCCTTTTGCTCGCCTCCCTCGACCGCCGCGATTTCACCGAAGCCGGCCGCCTTCTCCGAAAACTCGAAACCGAAGGCGCCGCCCCCACCGTCCTCTCTCCCCTGCGCCGCACCCTGCAAGTCCGATCGGAACTCGAACCCGAGGACGACTGGATCGATACCCGCGCCGATCCGTCTCTGTTCCCTTGGACACTCCATCGGGGCACCTGCCATCCCGCCTACGACGGCGCCTTTCTCGCTCAGTCCCAGGACCAGCGCAACCTGATTCTCCTCGGATCGATCACCAATGGAAACTGGGAAATCGCCGCCGATGCCGTCATCGTCACCAACCGCACCGCCGGGGAAGCCAATGCCGCGCTCGTGGTCGCCAAGGACAAGAGCACCTTCGTCTCGTTCGCCCTCTACCCCGATCGCGGCGAAGCCGTCCTGGCCCGCGGCAGTTCGGAGGCCCGCCGCGCCCCGGTCTCCGTCAATCCCTCTCCCTCCCCCAACCGCCTGCGCCTCCGGCTGGAAAACAACCGGTTCAGCGCCTGGATCAACGGACAACCCGTCTTCGCCGGAGAATCGCTGGAGGAATTCACCTGGACCGACGCTTTTCGCCTCGGGTTCGGCGGACTGTATCCCACCGCCGGCGCCACCGTTCTTTTTGATCACATCCGCTTCCGCCCGTTGCCTGCGCCAACCCGTACCCAGGAGCTCCCATGAAATCCTCGTTTTTCCTGTCCGCCCTTGTCCTGACCGGAATCCTTCTGCTCCAAACCACCGCCCCGGCCCGTGCCGAAACCGCCAACCTCCTGCTCAATCCATCCTTCGAGTACGAGACGGCCGACAACTTCCATTCCTGCGTTTTCTGGACGATGAACCAACCCGGAATTCACGGAGACTCCTACGGTTCCGCCCGACGCGAAAACTGGCGCGCCCAGGACGGCTATTACGCCATGGCCCTCCGCGGCACCTGGGCCGCGGCCGGCGACAGCGGCGGGCTCTGGCAGGAAGTTTCCGCCACCCCCGGCTCCGCCTACCGGTTCTCCGCCTGGACCTGGGCCGATGCCGCCTGGTCCGCCCAAACCCGTGACCTGAAAATCGAATTCTGGAACTCGGACCATTCCCAACGGCTCTCCCGCCATGCCCTGCCCTTGGAGAATCTTGGCGAAAGCTGGCAGGAGTCCACCATCGAAGCCACCGCCCCCGAAAACGCCGCCTGGGTCCGTGCCGTCATCCATGTGTCCAACGCCGGCCCCGAAGGCGCCCTTCTCGTCGATTCGCTCGCCCTCCGCACCGGGACCTTGCCATGATGGCACTTCCTCTCCTGCTCTGCGCGCTTGTCGCCGGTGCTTTCCTCGGCTTTTCTCCATCGCCGCGCCCTCCCGCCATTCCCGCCCCGCGCCCCGCCGCCCTCCCGCTCTCCCTTCCCGACGCTCCCGCCGCCAGCACCCTGCGCGACCTCTCCCGCCAAACCGCCGATTCCTTTTCCCGCCACCTCAAGGAGGCCTGTTCTTCCCATGGCCGCCCCTGTCCCGAAATCGAACCGGATCTCTTCTCCTTCTTCGATGCCGTCGCCGCCCGCTATACCAGCTTGCCTGGTCATCTCTCCGCCCAGGAGCTGCTCGAACAAGCCGAATCCCTTCGGGCCGCCCCCTGCGACGATCCCGGCCTTCTCTACTGCCAAGGCCGCATGCTCCAAGCCTGCGGACGCCCTTCCCTGGCCCTCGCCCATTTCTTCCAGGCCGCCGCTCTCTTTGACCACCTCGATTATCCCCCCATCCTGAAAACCCGCAATGCCGTTGGCATCGTCTTCTCTCTCGGTCGCCTCGATCCCGCCCCCCCCGCGGAACAAACCGCCATTTGGAAATCCCGCGCCCGCGAATACGCCGCCCAAGCCATCGCCCAAAACCAGCTCCTCCCCGAAGACTACCGCCCCCTCTTCAATCTCATCGACGACTACGGCCGCGACTTCTTCTACGAACGCGCCGAAAATGGACGCCGCCAGCTCGTCAACCGCATCGAAGAACTCGGCGGCGGCGAAACCTGGCTCGGACACCTCCTCGCTGGCCGCGATCACCATGCCCGCGGCTGGGAACTCCGCGGCATCGGCTTTGCCGACACCGTCACGCCCCAAGGCGCACAGGGTTTCCGCGACGAATTGGCTCTCGCCATTCCCCGCCTGCAAGCCGCCGCCGCCCTCCAGCCGGCATTCCCCGAACCCTTCCAAACCCTGCTCGCCATCACCGGTGAGTGCCACTACCACGGTCCGGAAAAACTGGACGACTGGTTCCGGAAAACCGTCTCCGCCCAGATCGATTACTGGCCCGCCTACCGCTCCCTCCTGTGGTTCTCCCAGCCCCGCTGGGGCGGCTCCGCCCAACGGGTCATGGACATCCTCCGCATGGTCGCCGATAGCCCGCGCTACGACACCGAAGTCCCCCATTTCCTCCTGCGCCTCTTCAAGACCGCCGCCGCCGACCAGGCCCGTTTTCCCACGGCCTATGCCGCCATCGGCTATGGTCCTCTCTGGCACGACCCCCGCTGCTGGGAACTCTTCCGCCGCGTCTACGACGGCTATCTCCGCCATCAGGGCGAGATCCCCTTCGAACGCCCCGTCCTTGCCCGCACCTACCTCGACTACGCCCATCAGTTCGACCAACCGCAGGAATTTCTCCGCATCGTGGAGGAATTCCGCGATTCCGGCCTACTGGATCCGGATGCCTTCGCCCGCGCCCACGGCTATCCCCTCCCGCTGGGCGCAACCAAGGCCCGCCTCCAACTCGACCAACCCCGCCTCTGGGCCGAATTCTCCTCCGCCCTTTCCGCCCGCCGCTTCCCCCAAGCCGAATCCCTCCTCCTTGAACTCGACGCCGCGGCTCCCGACGCCCGCACCTATCTCGCTCTCCTCCG
>CAYODC010000135.1:0-936 GCA_964402575.1 uncultured Verrucomicrobiota bacterium | reverse complement strand
GATTGGCGCGATTTCGTCGCCACGCCCGCTTTCCGTCCCTGGATCCAGCGTAAGGGCCGATGGCGCGCCGCTCTCGATGGAGCTTTCTTCGGCCGCTGCGATTGCGACCGCAATATGATCCTGGTTCACAAATCCATCCCGGGCGGATGCGAAATCGCCGCCGATGTCGAAATCCTCCACGCGCCCGCCGGCGAATCCCCCAACGTCGCTCTCGTCATCGAACGGAACAAATCCACCTTCGTCGCGCTCTCCCTCTATCCCGCCGCAAACGAAATCCGCCTCTCCCGCGGCAAGGACAAGTTCCTTCGCACCTCCATCCTTCCCCCCGCCCGCGATGCCACCCCCCGGCGCCTCCGCCTCCGCTTTCAAAACGGCGCCTTCGACGCCTGGGTCGATGGCATCCCCTGCTTTGCCCAGCAGCGTTTTCCCAAGATGAACGCCGGCATCTCCGTCCGCCCCGGCCTCGGCGCCTTCTACCGCTCCGAAAACGCCGCTTGCCTCTTCCGCAACGTCCGCATCCGTCCTCTCTCTCCCGACGATTCCGACCATTCCCCCTGATTCGTCGGGCGGGTCAGTTGAATCCTCTCGCCCATGGAGTATAGTCTTCCGAAGCTCAACCGAAGGAGAACACGACATGGCCACCATCACATTCAAGGGGACCCCCATCCACACCTCCGGCGCGCTGCCGGCCAACGGCTGCCAGGCCCCGGACTTCCAGCTGACGAAAACCGATCTCTCCGACGTCACCTTGAAGGAATTTTCCGGCCAGAAGAAGATCCTCAACATCGTGCCCAGCCTCGACACCGGCGTCTGCGCCATGTCGGCCAAAAAGTTCAACGAGGCCGCCTCCCAACTGTCCGGAACGGTCCTGCTGAACATCTCGGCCGACCTCCCCTTCGCCGCCGGCCGCTTCTGCGAAAGCTTCAGCCTGAAGAA
>CAYODC010000134.1:5346-6280 GCA_964402575.1 uncultured Verrucomicrobiota bacterium | reverse complement strand
GCCGTCGCGCTCCTCCAGCAGATCGCCAAGGAATACACCCTCACCTTGAACGCGCCCGCCACGTGAACAAGCCCCGCATCATCCTCTTCGGCGCCAGCAAGGGCGGCGAACGCTTTTTGCGCCGCTGCGGAGACGCCTACGAGGTCGTCGCTTTCTGCGACAACGACCCCAAGAAGCAGGGCCAGACCCTCTCCGGCCTCCCCATCCTCCCCCCGGCCCGCCTCCGGGACTTCGCCTTCGACCAGATCCTCATCGCCAGCATGTTCGGCCACGAAATCAAGGAACAGCTCGTGCGCGACTTCGCCATCCCCCCCGACCGGATCCGCTTCGCCCCCAAGGCCGCTCTCAGCCCCAACAAGACCTACCGCCCCTTCGCGCACGAGCCTACCCGCGATCTCGCCCGCGCCCTTCTCGCGCAGTTCGACGACCTCTTCCGCAGCGCCGCCATCCCCTATTTCGTCGATCACGGCACGCTCCTGGGCCTCCTCCGCGACGGCGATCTCCTGCCCTGGGACGACGATCTCGACCTCTCCGTGCCCGAAGCATTCCTCCCCGCCACCCTCGACGCCCTGCGCGACTTTCGCCCCCGCCTGCCCCGCGCCGCCGAACTCGACTGGGCCGCCGAAACCGTCGTGGATTCCGACACCGGGCGCATCCAGGGCGTCGTCCTCTGCTACCCCGAAACCAATCCCCTCGGATTGCGCAAATTCGCCGCCTCGGTCTGGTTCATGTTCCCCGAAAACGGCCAGATCCGCCAGTACATCAATGCCGCCCCCGACCGCTTCTTCCGCAGCCACGCCGAACTCGTCTACCGCGGCCGCCCCTATCCCATTCCCCTCGACGCCGAAGAGTATCTCGAAGTCCACTACGGCGACTGGCGCACCCCCGTGCAGGACATGAGCCTCGAGGAAATCCGCAACTACCGCCCCCCCCC
>CAYODC010000134.1:0-5336 GCA_964402575.1 uncultured Verrucomicrobiota bacterium | reverse complement strand
CGTGCGCCGCGAGGTTCTGTTTGGCACCCCGGACCAATGCTGATATAAACGAAATGGACGAAGCCCCATGAAGAAGATCCTCGTATTCGGAACCGGCGGCGCCGCCGAAAAGCTCATCCAGAACAGCGGCGAAATCTACGACATCGTCGCCTTCGCCGACAACGACCCCAAAAAGCAAGGCACCCTCTTCCACGACCGCCCCGTCGTCGCCCCCGCCCGGATCCGCGACTTTTCCTTCGAGCATGTCATCATCGCCAGCATGTGGTTCCACGACATCAAAAACCAACTCATGGAGCAATACGGCTTCCCCGAAGACTTCATCCGCCCCATCCCCAAGATTTTCGCCTCCGCCGGCAAGCGCTACCGCCCCTTCGAGGACGACGCCACCCGCGCCTTCGCCGGCCGCGTCCTCCAGCACGTCACCGCCTTCCTTGAAGACCGCGGCATCCCCTGCTACGTCGACCATGGCACCCTCCTCGGCCTCGTGCGCGACAACGGCCTCATGCCCTGGGACGACGACCTCGACCTCTCCGTCGCCGCCACCGACCTCCCCCGCCTCACCGCCTGCGTCCGCGACCTCGTCGCTTCCATGCCCGACCGCGACCGCATCGGCTGGCGCACCGAACTCATCTATAACAGCCTCGACGACGCCATCGCCCTCTTCCTCACCGTCGAAGACCCCACCGAGAAGACCAACGTCTTCAACGCCGGCCTCTCCTTCTTCACCTTCGAAAACGACCTCGCCGTCGAGGCCATCAACTGGGCCCCGCGCCATCACTACGCCGGCGGCGAATGGATCGACACCTCCCTCGGACGTTTCCGCGCCCCCAACCGCTTCCGCGACTACCTCGCCCTCCACTACGGCGAATGGCAAACCCCCGTCAAGGACATGTCCTTCAACCAAATCGACAACTTCAAGCGCCGCGAGGCCACCGCCCACTGGGTCCCTTGGAACCCGCAGGAATTGCCCTCCCCCGAACCCCTGCTCGATGCCCAGCGCGCCGCCCCCATCCACGGCGGTCGCCTCTTCGTCCTCGCCTCCCGCCCCAACCCCGCCCCGGACCTGCCGCGCATTCCGGCCGATCTCGGCCAACTCTCGGAAAGTCTCCGCGCCCTCGCGCCTCTCCTCCATGTCGACGTCGCCGTCGTCTGCGGCGCCGATCCCTCCATCCCCGGCAACCTCCGCCCGATCCTGGAGCTCATCCAACGCTCCGGCATCGCCGACAAGATCCACGTGGAGATGGGCCTCGACGCCCAGCCCTGCGACGACGTCCTCGCCGCCATGGATGCCGTCGGCGCCCCGCGCGCCTTCCACCGCAAATCCCTCCAGAAGCGCGAAGACCCTCCCTTCTTCGCGGACCCGGCCTGCACCGATCTCATGCGCGGCGCCATCCGCCAATTCCGCTGCCGCTACAAGAAACGCTGGCTCCTGTGGAACCGCACCTTCGCCCATTGCCCCCAGGCGCTCTCCTCCGTCCTCTCGAACCCCGACGCGCCCCCAAACCCCGACATCGCGCAGATCGATCCCGCCGCTCCCGACCTCAAGGCGCGGCTCCTGGCCGTGGTCCGCCACCGCCCCTGCGCCGCCCATCAATCCTGCGCCGCCGACGACGGCGTCTGGGAACCCTTCGCCGTCTACGCGTTCACCCGCAGTCAATACTCCAATGCCAACACGGGAGACCAAGATGATTGATCCCACCTGCCTGTCCTTCTATCTGGGCCTGCGCTACCTCCCCTTCGACGGCATGGAGTGGGAGCCCGGCATCGGCCCCGCCCTCCCCCCCGACGTCGCCGCCTCCCAGATCGCCGTGGAAACCGTCGACGAAGTCCACGCCGCCTTGAAACAGATGGTCGAGGACGCGGTCCGCAAGCACCGCCTCGGCATCCTCCTCAGCGGCGGCATCGATTCCGCCATCGTCGCCGCCTTCCTCCCCCCCGGCGCCAAGGCCTACACCATTGACTTCAGCTCCGTCTCCGGCGCCAAGGAGGCCGAGCGCGCCCAGCGCTATGCCGAAGCCTACCGCCTCGACTGGAAGGTCGTCAACGTCACCTGGGACGACTACCTCTCCTTCGAACCCGCCCTCATGCAGCGCAAGAAAGCCCCCCTCCACGCCGTCGAGGTCGCCCTCCACAAGGCCGCCCGCCTCGCCCGCAAGGAAGGCGTCGACCACCTCCTCGTCGGCAACGGCGCCGACTCCACCTTCGGCGGCATGGACAAGCTCCTCTCCCGCGACTGGGACTACGAGGCCTTCGTCCAGCGCTACACCTTCATCGATCCCGCCGCCGCCCTCAAAACCCCCGTCGACATCCATCCCGCCTTCGAACCCTATCGCCGCGGCGACAAGATCGATTTCGTCGGCTTCCTCAAGCGCGTCCACGGCATCGGCATCATCCAGGCCTTCCAGAACAGCGTCGCCTCCACCGGCATCGACCTCGTCGAACCCTTCGAGAACCTCAAGCTCAAGGGCCCGCTCGACCTCGAACGCATCCGCCACGGCGAACCCAAATACGTCCTCTACGACCTCTTCGCCCGCCTCTATCCCCACCTCCCCGCCCCCCGCAAGGTCCCCTTCGCCCGCCCCATGGATGAATGGCTCGCCGCCTATCCCGGCCCCACCCAACCCGAATTCCTCGATGGCCTCTCCATGGAGAAATTCACCGGCGACCAGAAATACCTCCTCCGCGGCCTCGACCGCTTCGTCCGTTGGATCAAGGAAGGCGTCATATGCCCGTAAGCGCCGTCCGCGCCCCATCCTACGAACCCGCCGCCGTCCGCGCCTCCCTCCGCAAGGCCTTCGACCTCCTCGGCCTCGACCCCGCCAACCCCCTCGGCGGCATCGTCCGCCCCGGCAACCGCGTCTTCATCAAGCCCAACTGGGTCGCCCATCGCTACCGCGCCTCCTGCCCCTGCCAGCACGACGTCTTCACCACCATCACCCACCCCGAAGTCATCCGCGCCGTCGCCGAGGCTGTCGACGTCGCCCTCGCCGGCCGCGGCCAAATCCTCATCGGCGACAACCCCTCCATCGACGCCGACTTCCCCGAGCTGATGAAAGTCCAGGCCCTCGACTCCCTCAAGACCCAGCTCAAGACCCCCGTCGAATTCCTCGACCTGCGCCCCCTCGTCTGCCAAGACCTCCGCGACTACGGCCAGCGCGACAAGATGCGCGACCAGCCCGGCGACCCCGCCGGCCAGACCGTCGTCAACCTCGGCCGCGACTCCATGCTCTACGGCATGAACCCCCGCCTCTTCCGCGGCGTCTTCAACGAACGCGAGGAAACCATCCGCGCCCACTCCGGCGACACCCACCTCTACGGCATCGCCAACTCCATCTTCCAGTCCGACGTCTTCATCTCCATCCCCAAGCTCAAGACCCACCACAAGTGCGGCACCACCCTCAACCTCAAGGGCCTCGTCGGTACCATGTGCACCAAGAACTACCTCGTCCACTGGCGCGAAGGCTTCCCCGCCATCGGCGGCGACGCCTACCCCTCCTTCTGGGCCTGGCTCGCCGACCGTTTCCGCAAGGTCAAGAACCGCGGCGCCTGGGCCGGCAACGACACCATCTGGCGCATGGTCGTCGACCTCTACGCCGCCATCCGCAAAGGCCCCCCCCGCCGATTCTCCGTCATCGACGGCATCCTCGCCGGCGAAGGCAGCGGCCCCTTCTGCCCCGAACCCAAGCCCGCCCAGGTCCTCCTCGCCGGCACCGAGTTCCTCGACACCGACCTCGTCGCCACCCGCCTCATGGGCTTCGACGTCACCCAAATCCCCTACCTCAACCACTACATCTCCCGCGGCGAAATCGTCCCCAAAGCCATCCCCTTCGCCTCCGACTTCATGGACCCCGACACCCTCTTCAACCCCGCCCTCCCCCACTTCGCCTTCAAGCCCCCCAAAGGCTGGCAACACCTCCGCTCATGAGTTTTCCACTCCATGGAAATATTTTTCGCGCTTTTTCCACTCCATGGAAAATTTTGGGGGATTTTTTCCACAGTATGGAAAACTCTTCCCTCCGCGCCTCTGCGCCTCTGCGCGACACCTCGTCCCCCTGTCTTCAAAGAAGTGATGCATAACCCCGGAGACTCCCCATGATCATCGGATACACCAGCGGCGTCTACGACCTGTTCCACATCGGACACCTCAACCTCCTGCGCAACGCCAAGGCCATGTGCGACAAACTCGTCGTCGGCGTCACCACCGACGAGCTCATGACCGAATACAAGAAGCACAAGACCATCATCCCCTTCACCGAGCGCTGCGAGATCGTCCGCGCCATCCAATACGTCGACGCCGTCGTCCCCCAGGACACCATGGACAAGATGGGCGCCTGGAAACGCCTCAAGTTCGACGTCGTCTTCGTCGGCGACGACTGGTTCCAAACCCCCAAGTGGGAAAAGATCGAGGCCGACTTCAAGGCCGTCGGCGTCCGCGTCGTCTACTTCCCCTACACCAAGGGCATCTCCTCCACCCTCCTCAACGCCATCCTCGAGGAAAAACGAAAGGCCCAGGCCGAAGCCTGAGCCCCATTTCAGTGCCCGGCCTTTGTGACCGATTCAATTGAAGACGGGACGGCGCCCCACCCTCCAGCATGGCGCCGAAACCGCCCGCATTCGCCCCTGGTGGGACGGCCTCCGTGCCGTCCGTTTCGCCCCCCCTTCCCGCCCCCCCCCCTACAGCGATCCGCTGATCAATACCCGTTCGCCCTTCTTCACGATCTGGTCGAAATCCCGTTTCACGGCAAACCCCATCTTGAAATACACCAGCAGCGAGCGAATCCCCCCCATGTCGCCGCCGTAAAACCCCGGCGGGGGACTCCCAAACGTCGTCTTCCAGAATTCGTGGTCGAAGAACAGCGATACCACCTCGATCGACCACGGCTCGTGGCTGAAGAACTTGCATCCCACCCGCAGCCGCGGCCACAAGTACTTCAGACAGTCCATCACCGAGCTCTTCAGGTCCGCGTCTTCGAACACCAGAACGACGGAATCCACCGGCAGATTCGGCAGCGTGTCGCAGAAGAACCCTTTCACGAATTCGCACGACTCGACCGTCCCGAACCGCTCGACCCGCTGCCGCACCCCTTCGACTCCGCCCGGACTCGCGAATTCGCCCGCCTTCCAGTTGTAGAACGTCTTGCCCGTCCGGATCGTCACCTTCTCGTCCGCCTCCGGCTCCGGCAGCCCCTCGAAACTGTCGCACACATAGAGCTTGCGCCCCACCAGCTTGCACGCCGTCGACAGGATCGCCGTGCTGGCCCCGTCGTAGCACCCGCATTCCACCACGTCGCCCCGCGCCTTCACCGACACCTTGAACAGCTCGTGGCACAGCCACA
>CAYODC010000133.1:0-6308 GCA_964402575.1 uncultured Verrucomicrobiota bacterium | reverse complement strand
CGACTCTGCATCACTTCGCCGTCTCAGAATAGGCGGTGCTCGGCCGGACGCTTACTCTGCATCCACGTCCTGCGGAGAGCGGACAGGGGGCAGCGTTTTGTCCGGAGGTAACGAAACAGGAGGAGGGAGCGACGGATGGGGGGTGATGGAGAGGTCAGGTCAGGAGCTTGGCGAAAAGACGGCGGGCCGTGGCGGTGGTTTGCGCCGCGAGGCCGGCCGGAGCGGTGCCGCGCAGTTGGGCGAGGATGTTGCCGACAAGGGGAATATAGGCGGGTTCGGAAAGGATCTTGCCGTCGTCGCCGCGGAGGTGCGGGGCGACGCCTTCCGAAAGCGACGGGGGCAGGTCGGGGCAATCGGATTCCAGGAGAAAACGGCCGTCGGGGACGCGCGCAGCGTTTTCGCGGGCGCGGGCGTTCTTGGGACGGGTAAGGGTGCCGCCAAAGGAGATATGTACGTTTTGGGCGGCGAGGGCGGGGAGGGCGTCGGGGGGGCCGGAGTAGGCGTGGATGAGGAGTCCGGCCGGATGAGGGGGGAGGGCGAACAGGATCTTCAGCATGGGTTCCCAGGCGTCACGGCAATGGAGGGAAGCGGGGAGGTCGAGTTCGTAGGAGAGGTCGAGTTGGGCGCGGAAGACGGATTCGCGGTCGGCGTCGAGGTCGTCTTCCATGCGGCCGTCGAGCCCGATCTCGCCGATGCCGGCAGGGCGGGAGGAAAGGATATTGCGGAGGTTTTGCAGCCAGCGGGAGGAGCGGCTCTGGATGAACCAGGGGTGGAGGCCGAAGGAGCAGATCACGAAACCGGGATGAGCGTCGGCGAGGGCGGCGACGGCGGGCCAGTCGGGTTCGACGGTGGCGGCGACATGGAGCAGGGAGACGCCGGCGGCGCGGGCGCGGGACAACACACCGGGAAGATGGGGGGCGAGGCGGGGATCCTGGAGATGGCCATGGGCGTCCACCCAGGCAAGATTTTCGCTGTTCGGCGCGGGGGGAGGTGCTATGCTCATTCCAGCATGGTGAAAGGCGGGTCCATTTCAGTCAATCCGCAATCGTGGCGGAGGGGAGTCGCGTCGGTCCTGCTGGCGATGGTCTTGGCGGGGTGCAACACGTTCAGCCAATATCCGATGGGAATGGAGCAGACCACGCTGGGGCCGCTGAAGACTGGGCAGAAGACGAACTACCAGAAGACATTCGACAAGCGCACGGAGGGCCGCGACGGGGTGCTATTCGCGATGGAGAAGGGGCGAGTGGCGCAATTGGAGGGGGATTTTACGATTTCGCGTTCGGCGTTCGAGGCGGCGATTGCCGGGACGAAGAGCCAGGACGAGAAGGCGGTGGTTTCGGCGTCGGGGGCGGCGGCACAAACGGGGGCGGTGCTGGTGAATGACAAGGCGATTCCGTACCGGGCGGCAGGCTACGAGCGGACGCTGGTGCATCATTACCAGGCATTGAATTATCTGGCGGCGCAGGATCTGATTGGCGCGGGGGTGGAAGTGCGCCAGGCGAACCGGGAGCAGGAGGCGGCGCGCCAGCGCCACGACAGCGAAATCGCCAAGGCCAAGTTGAAGAAACAGAACGTTTCGCCGGACGAGGAGCGGGATCCTCACTTGCTGCAGGTTTATGCGGGGCTGGATGAGATCGCCGGCGCGGTGAAGTCGTCGTTCCAGAACGCCGCGACGTTTTATCTTTCGGCGGTGATCTGGGAGATGCTGGGAGAGGCGAACGACGCCTACATCGACTACAAGAAGGCGATCGAGATCGTGCCGGACAATCCCTATGTGCAGCAGGATGTGCTGCGGTTGGGGCGGCGGCTGGGCATGCGGGAGGACGTGGAAGGATTGGCCAGGCGTTTCCCGGAGGCGGTGCGGGCGGTGCTGGGCGGCGCTTCGGATGGGGTGGGCAAGGCCCGGCTGGTCGTGGTGTACGAAGAGGGTTTTGTTCCCCAGAAGTCGGAGCTGTCAGTGCCCTATCCGTTGAGCGGGGCCGATTCGATCGGGATGGTGGCGCTGCCGGTCTACGAGAAGGCGCCGCCGCTGGCGATGCCGGTGGCCGTGCGGGTGGGGGGGAAGCCGGTGGGCCAGACGGCGCCGATCTGCAACGTGGGGGCGCTGGCGGCGCGGGCGCTGGCGGAGCAGATGCCGGGCATTCTGACCCGCCAGTTGGTGCGGTCGGTGTCGAAGGGAGTGGCGGCGAAGGCGGCCCATGATTCCGACAACGGGTTGCTGGAACTCGGCGTGCTGCTGTTCAACGTGATTTCGGAACAAGCCGATCTGCGCAGCTGGCTGTCGCTTCCCGCGCATGTGCACGTGCTGAGTGCGTGGGGCGATCCGGGGGAGCCGACAGTGACGGTGGCGGCGCCGGGGGGCGGCGCGCTATGGTCGGGGAAGGTAACCTTGGCGGCGGGCAAGACGACTTTGCTGGTTGTGAGCCGGGCGGATTTGGCTGTATATTCACACGTGTTCGTGCAACCTTAGAAGACCGGAATCGCGGAAGGAGCGCAAAATGATGAGCTGGACCTGGAAAGCCATGATGGGTGTTCTCGCGTTGGGGATCGCGACGGCGCAGGCGGCGCCGAAAGCGGCATTGTTCGTCCAAAACCGGGCGGGTGCGCAGCTGGAATCGCGGTTGGATGCATTCAATGACCTGGTCAGCACGCGGCTGACGGAGGCGGGATTCGAGGTGATCCGCTCCCAGGATGTGCTGGCGCGCTTCACGGAATCACGGCGGGCGGAAGCCGCGCAGGAGCTGCGGCAGGGGGTGGAGGCGCTGCAGACGGTGAAGTCGGAAGGAACGGTCGATGGCCCGTCGCAGGAAGCTTCGGCGTTGCGGATCGCCCAGTTGATGGGCGCCGACTGCCTGGTGATGGCGTCGATGGTGTCGCTGGGCGAAAACCGCGTGCGGGTCCAGAGCTATGGAGTGCCGCAGGAGGTGACGACCACGACGTTCCGGATGGCGTTGCGGGTGCTGGAGGGGGCGTGCGGGAGCCAGATCTATGGTGACACGATCGCGGTGAGCGACAAGGTGGTGCAGAACGCCAACCTGCAGGTGGAGGCCGGCGACCAGCTGGACGGGCTGCTGGACCAGGGCGCCGTCGAGCTGACGGCGCGGGTCCGCGGCAGCATGGCCCGGATCGAGGAGGCCCGCGTCGCGGGCGCGGCCTTGGCGACGGTGACGCTGAATGCCCCGGCGGGGGCGGCGGTGGAGCTCGACGGGGTGGCGGTGGGCACCGCGCCGGGCACGTTCCAGGTCCGGCCCGGCGTGCACGAGGTGCGCGTGACGCGCGAGGGCTACGCGACGTGGGAAAAGACCGTGGCCTTTGCCGACGGCCAGACGCTGGACATCCCGATGGAGCTGTCGGCGGTCGGGCTGGCGCGCAAGGGCGAACTGGAGGAGCAGGCGCGGGTGGACGACATCGCGCGCGAGCAGAGCGCGGCGGAGGCGAAGGCCAAGACGACGCTGGCGGATGGCGCGGCGAAGCAGATGAGCGAAAGCTACATCCGCCTCGAGGGGATGCCGCAGGAGTCGCTGACGATCGGCGACACGGGCGGCGCGGACGCCAACCAGATCAATGTGATCCAGCAGGAAGTGAAATAAGAGAAGAGGAGAACGAGCATGAAATGGGCATGGAGTCTTATGGCGGCGGCCGCGGTGGCCGCGCTGGCGGCGGGCTGCGCCGCGCCGAACACGTCGGGCATCACCGTTGGCGTGGAGGCGGATGAGGCAGGGAACCTGCAGGAGCTGCTGCAGGTGGACAACAACAAGCTGTCGCGCCAGTTGAAGGTGCTGGACATGTCGGTTGGGCAGACCAAGAACGGGCTGATGAAGGCGAGCCTGAAGCTGCAGTCGAATCTCAACAAGGATTTCACGGCGCAGTCGAAGTTTGCGTGGTTCGACGCGGAAGGGGCGGAGATCGATCCGGACGGGGATCCGTGGCGGCCGCTGGTGCTGCACGGCAAGGAGACCCGCACGATCCAGGGGGTGGCGCCGAACGGGAGCGCCACGTCCTTCAAGCTGCGCGTGCGGCAGGGCGAACGGTCGAAGTGGGTCATCCATTGATCCGGATTCACGGCGCAGCGGAAAACACCCGGGAGATCTAGGGAAGAGCAACGGAAGAACGGGCCGGCCAGCGTCCGGCCAAGGAGAACGAGATGAACAGCACGTTGAAATGGTTGGCGGGGATGGGAATCCTGGCGGTTCTGGCATCGGGTTGCGCCAGCACGGTGGAGTACGGCGATGCGACGTCGATGAAGCCGATCGACACGGGCTTTGGCTCGGCCGATCTGCAGCAGATCGCGGCGAAGATGGTGGATTCGCTGCTGGTGGACGAAGCGATTCAGGAGATCTCGGGGGACGGGGCGCCGCTGCTGATCGTGGACAAGGTGAAGAACAAGACGATGCAGCACATCGATACGGAGTCGGTGACGGACAGCATCCGGACGAAGCTGATCCGATCGCGGAAGTTCAGTTTCCAGGACCGGACGACGGAGGCGGCGCTGCAAGAGGAACTGGCGTACCAGCAGGCGGCGGCGAAGGATGCGATCGCGATGGGCCAACAGGATGCACCGCGCTACATGCTGACGTCAAACCTGTCGGAGATCGAGCAGAGCGCCGGGCGGGTCAAGGATGTGTACTACAAGTTCACGATGAGCCTGCGGGACCTGAAGAGCGGGCGGCTGATCTGGGCGGATGAGCAGGAAATCCGCAAGCAGAAGACGCGGTCGGTCTTCGGGAGCTGAGCATGAAGAAGGCCCTGGCGGCATTCCTGATGGCGGCGCTGGCGGCAGGGCCGGCGCTGGCGCTGGACCTGACTCCCTTGCAAATCGGATTCGCGGGGGAGCGGGCGCAGCTTTTTCCGTCGCAGACCCAGGTCATGGGGCTGCGGTTGAATCTGGCCATGAGCGACAACCAGGAGGTGATGGGACTGGACGCGGGCCTGGTCAGCAAGGCCGGGCGGATGGATGCGATCCAACTCAACCTGGTCAACCTGGTTGAGGCGGACTTCACCGGGATCAGCGCGGGGTTGTTCAACCAAGTTGGTTCGATGGCCGGGTTGCAAGCAGGCCTGTTCAACCAAGTGGCGCACGATGTCAGTGGATTCCAGCTGGGATTGTTCAACACGGCGGACGACGTGAGCGGGTTCCAAGTGGGGTTGATCAACCGGACCGTATCGATCCGGGGCGTTCAACTGGGACTGGTGAACCTGATTGAGCAAGGTCCGTTGACGTTCTTTCCGATTTTGAACGCGGCGTTCTAGGGGGTATTCCCCGGAGGAGACAGTGATGATGACGAGGTGGCAGGCGAGAGCGGTGGCGTTGGGCCTGGCGGTTTGGGTTTCGGGCCTGGCGGTTTGCGCGGAAGAGGCCGTGCCGGAAACGACCGGGTTGCGGCATGCCGTGGTTTGCGCGCCGTTCAAGGGTGACGACGCGCTGGCGGAACTATACCATGCCGCCGTGGTGGACCTGCTGAAGAAGGCGAATGGGATCGAATATCTGGAGGGTCCGCGCGCGAAGGCGCGGCGGGCGCCGGAATTCACGTTTCGCGTGAACGGGGCGATCGTGAAGAACGAGGACGGGGAAGCCTTTGTGACGGTGACGCTGGAGGATGCGGCGCGGAAGGAACAGATTGCTTCGCACGTGGCGCCGGCTTCGGAGGATCCGGCGATGCTGGCGTCCTGGAAGAAGATGATCCAATCGAGCATGGAAAGGCGAGCGGAGAAACTTCCGTTCGAGTGCCGAGTCCGGCGCCAGCAGGGCCAGAATTCGCTTTCGCTGGACCGCGGGCTGGGGGCGGGGCTGCAGCCGGGCATGCGGTTCTATGTGTCGATGGACGAGGAGCCAATCCTGTCGCATGCGACGGGGGAGGTGATTGGAAGGGAGTCGCCGCGCGCGGTGGGGCAGATCGAGGTTTTCCGCGTCATGGAAAACAAAGCCTATGCCCGTCCGGTCATGGGGACGAAGCTGCCGCGGTTTTCACGGCTGTACGCCAGGACGTTCTGATCGGGTTGGGGGGGGGCTAGGCTTCGGCCTCGACGCGCAGGTGGTCCATGATGAATTGCCGGCGTTCGGGGGTATTGCGGCCCATGTAGAAGCGCAGGATGGCAGGGATCTTGTGTTCTTTCTGGTGGGCCACCTGCACGGGGGTCAGGCGCATGGTGGGCCCGATGAAATTCTTGAATTCGTCCGGATTGATTTCGCCGAGGCCCTTGAAACGGGTGACTTCCGCGCCGCGTAGGGCGGAGATGGCGGCGTCGCGCTCCTGTTCGGAATAGCAGTAGCGGGTTTCCTTCTTGTTGCGCACGCGGAAGAGGGGGGT
>CAYODC010000132.1:0-6355 GCA_964402575.1 uncultured Verrucomicrobiota bacterium | reverse complement strand
CTGGGCGAGATGGAGTATCACGCCGATCCGGCCGCATTTGCGGAGAAATCCGCGGAGCTGGCCCGGATGGGGATCGCGGGGGTGGAGGACCGCAAGGATGGCGTGGTGGCGTCGATCGTGCTCAAGACGCGGCAAGGCGACCAGAGGGTTGGCCTGAGCGACGAATTCGTCGAGAAGCGCCAGGGCCGGACGTTTGTGAAAGAGGTCGGCCTGGAAATCGTGGGGCGCGCGGAGAAGATGAGCAAGAGCCGCGGCAACGTGATCAATCCGGACGACATCGTGAAGGCATACGGGGCGGATTCGCTGCGGCTCTACGAGATGTTCATGGGGCCGCTGACGCAGGTGAAGCCGTGGAGCATGAAGGGCGTCGAGGGGGTCTCGCGCTTCCTGAGCCGCGTGTACCGGCTGGTGGTGGACGAGGAAACAGGCGCGCCAGCCCCGAAGCTGTCGGACGGCGAGCCGACGAAAGCGCAATTGCGCGCGCTGCATGCGGCGATCCGAAAGGTCAGCGGCGACATCGAAGGCATGGACTACAACACGGCCATCTCCGCCATGATGATCTTCGTCAACGAAGCGCAAGGCTGGGAGCAGCTTCCGCGGTCGATGCTGTCGACCTTCGTCCTGCTGCTGAGCCCGTTCGCACCGCACCTGGCCGAGGAACTGTGGAGCCGCCTCGGGCATTCGGACACACTGGCCCATGAACCGTGGCCGGCGTGGAACGAGGCCTATCTGAAGGAAGACGAAATCGAGATTCCCGTGCAGGTGAACGGCAAGGTGCGCGGGCGCATCCGGGTGGCCCCCGAGGCTCCCGAGGCAGATGTGCTGGCGGCGGCGCTGGCCTGCCCCGAGGTCGTCCCGTTCACGGCGGGCAAGGAGATCCGGAAGAAGATCTACATTCCGAAACGGATGGTCAACCTGGTGGCGGCCGGCTGACGGCCGGGTTTGGAGACGGAGGACAAGCCATGGGCAAGCTAACGAATGCTTTGCAGGGGAAACTGAACTCGGGGGGGGGGATGTTCAAGGGACCTGCGGAACGGCAATTGGATTTGTTCTCCTCGCTGGCCGACCGGGGGCACTCCACGCCCAAAATCACGCTCGCCCCTCCCGAACACGCTCCGGCGCGATCCGAACCGGAAATGGTGTTGCCGCCATCGGGGACGCCGCCGCCGGACGTGGCCGCCGATGTGCGCGCCGTCCTTTCGGAATCGGGCCAGGCCCGGGCCGCCGATGCGCGGAAATCCGGCGGAGAGGCCCGGCCGCCTTTGCGCACGGGGATCTACCACCGGCCGCGGAGGGAAGCCGTCCCGCCGCCGGAGAGGACGGATCCTCCTGCTCGCGAGCCTGCCGAACGCCGGAAAGCCTCCTGGGAAGCGCTGCGCGGCTGGTTGGCCGGGGCCGAGCTGGATCGCCGGATGATTTCGCTGCTGGCCGTATCCCTGTTGATCGTTGCGCTGATCGGTTTCTGGGCGGGTTGTCCGCGCCAAAGGGAGGAACCGGTGGTCCCGGCGGAGGTGGAGGAAGTCCTGCCCGTTACGGACACGGAGCTCCCGGCGCCCGTGGTTCCGGCGCCCGCGGCAGAGACCCCGCCCCCTGTTTCTGTCGCTGAAGTTGCCCCCTCTGTAGCGGCTTCGCGTCCCGCGCCGGGGTGGAAGATTGCCGGGACGGTTGCGACGGAAAACGGCGGAGCGGTGATGCTGCGGTTCACCGATCCGGTGTTCGTGTCGGCGGACAAGATTTCGATCGAAGGCATGCGGGCGCTGAAGGCGGTTGCGGCCCGGTTGGTGGAGATGAAGGCGCCGGCGCGGGTGGTGGTGAAGGGCCATACGGACAGCGAGCCCTTGCGCAACCCGACGGCGCGGTTCAAGAGCAACGCGGACATTGCGGCGGCGCGGGCCAAGACGGCGGCGGAGCACCTGGCCCAGTTTGCGCGGGCGAATACCGGGCTGACGTTCGAGGTGGTGGCGGGGGATCCCGCCGAGGCGCCTTATCCCAACGATACCCCGCAGAACCGGCGGTTGAACCGCACGGCGACCGTGCAGATCGTCCCGGCAAATCCTTGAAACAACAACCCGGAAGGAGGCGGATGGATTACCGGATGATCCGCCACTCTTCCCATTCCTGAGGTTCCCATGGCTGGAGAATATGTTTTCAATTTGAACCACTTGTCCAAGCAGTACGACCGGTTGACGGTGTTGGACGACATCACGCTGGCGTTCTTTTTCGGCGCGAAGATCGGCGTCATCGGCGGCAACGGCGCGGGCAAGTCATCGCTGCTGAAAGTCATCGCGGGACTGGACAAGAACTACCACGGCGATTGCATCGTGGCGCCGGGAATCCGGGTGGGCTATCTGCCGCAGGAGCCGCAACTGGACGAGACCAAGGACGTGGCCGGCAACGTGGCCGACGGCGCGGCGGCGGCGCAGGCGATCCTGGATCGCTACGACGAGTTGTGCGGCCGGCTGGGCGAGGCGCTGTCGGACGCGGAGTCGGAGAAGCTCAACAACGAACTGGGACGGCTGCAGGACCTGATCGACACGCGCGACCTGTGGAGCCTCGACAGCCAGATCGAACGTGCGATGGAGGCGCTGCGGCTGCCGCCGGGCGACGCGGACGTGCGCAAGCTGTCCGGCGGCGAGAAGCGCCGGGTGGCGCTGTGCCGCCTGCTGCTGTCGAATCCGGACGCCCTGCTGCTCGACGAGCCGACGAACCATCTCGACGCGGAGACGGTGGCATGGCTGGAGGAGTATCTCAAGAAGTTCAGCGGCACGCTGGTGGTGGTGACGCACGACCGCTATTTCCTCAACAACGTGACGGAATGGATCCTCGAGATGGATGCGGGGCGGGGCACGCCGTTCAAGGGCAACTACGAGAAGTGGCTGGAGACCAAGCAGGCCATGGCGGCGGCGCAGAGCAAGCAGAGCGCCGCGAGGCAGAAGATGCTCCAGCGCGAGCTGGAGTGGATCCGGTTGAATCCGTCGGGACGGCAGTCCAAGAGCAAGGCGCGCCTGGCGCGCTACGAGGAGCTGGCGTCCCAGCAGGTGGACACGCGCGAGGACACGCTCGAGATCCAGATTCCGTCCGGCAAGCGCCTGGGCGACCTGGTGGTGCGGGCGCAGGAGCTGCGCAAGGTCTACGGCCACCGCCTCGTCATGGACAAGGTGAGCTTCAACCTGCCGCGCGGCGGCATCGTCGGCATCATCGGGCCCAACGGCGCGGGCAAGACGACGCTGCTGCGGATGATCGTGGGCGAGGAGAAGCCCGACGGCGGTGTCCTGACCGTGGGCGAGACCGTGGAATTGTCGTATGTGAACCAATTCCGCGACTCGCTGGATTCCGGCAAGACGGTGTATGAGGAAATCACGGGCGGGCAGGAAACGCTGGACCTGGGCGGAAAGGCGATGAACGGGCGGGCCTATTGCACGCGCTTCAACTTCCGGGGAACGGACCAGCAGAAGAAGGTGGGCGAACTGTCGGGCGGGGAACGCAATCGCGTCCACCTGGCCAAGCTGCTGCGGCGAGGGGGCAACCTGCTGCTGCTGGACGAGCCGACGAACGACCTGGACGTGACCACGCTGCGGGCGCTGGAGGAGGGCATCCAGTCGTTCGGCGGCTGCGCGGTGGTGGTGAGCCACGACCGCTGGTTCCTGGACCGCATCGCCACGCACATCCTCGCCTTCGAGGACGACGGCACGGTGACGTGGTTCGAGGGCAATTTCGAAGGGTACCACGAACAGCGCCGCCGGTTGCTCGGCGATGCCGCCGACCAGCCGAAGCGGATCCGCTTCCGCCCCATCTAGGCATTCGATGGGCCGTTTCGCCAGCCGAATGCCCCTGCTGGGAATGGCCCTGTGGTGGGGCGGGCTCCTGGCGCCGATGCCGGTCGAGGCGCAGATGCACCGGGATGCCGGGGTGCGCCCGGGGCATGCCTCGATCTACAGCACCGACCGGCGGTTCATGGTGTCCGGCATGACCTCGGCCGAAAACATGGTGATGGCCGGTCAACTTGCGGAATGGGCGGCCAAGGTCGAAGCCGCCGTCGGAATGCCGCTACCGATGGAGCGAGACCAGATCCTGAGCGTGATGGTGCAGAGCGAGTCCGAGCCGGGGATGCAGGTCCTCAAGATGCAGGGGTGGGATGGAGGCCGGTTCTACCAGCGGCTGGTCGCTCCCGGCCGGCTCCGGATGGATTGCGAGGACCTGATGGAGGGCGCCTGCTGGCTCCTGCTGAACCGCTATGCGGCGGAGCATACTCCGCCCGCGCAACGGACCGGCATGGGGGCGACCGTGCCCGACTGGGTGTCGACCGGATTGGCGCAGAACACGCAGGCCGCGTTGAAATCGCGCAACCGCGACTGGATCGCCCGGGAACAGGAGGACGGACGCCTCCTGCCGCTGGCCCAGGTGGTGAAGCAGGAGGTGCTGCCTCCCGGTCGGTGGCGCGAAAAGGCCTATGCCGCGGCGGCGGTGGATTTTTTGTTTCCGGACGGCGGGCACGAGGCCTGGTCGGCGCTGTTCCAGGCGGCCGGCCGGCGGGAGACGATCGGACCGGCCTGGCTTCGGCGGCATTGTCCGGCGCTGGAAGGGAAAAACCCCGAGGCGGCCTGGCGGGAGCACCTGGCGGCCCTGTCCCGCCGCCGGACCGTGGAGGCATGGACCGACCGGGGGCTGCAGACGGAGGAGCGCTTGCTTCAGGCCTTGAATTTCCAGCCCCGGGCCCTGGCGGCAGGCGTCCCGCTCGATATCCCTTCGGACCTCTTCGCGCGCGACCTGATCGAATTCCGAAGCCAGGGATGGACTCCGTCCGTTGCCGCCGCGCTCTCGCTTCAGATGCAGAACCTCAAACTGGGGGCTCCGCCCATGCTTCAGGAGGTGCTGTCGTCCTACGCGGCGTTTTTCGATCAACTGACCACGCCCCCCGAGGAGAAAACCAGCTGGTGGCGCCGTCGTCCGCGCGAACCAAGCAAAATCCGGCCGCCCGACGATGCCACCTGGCAGGTGGCGCTGAGCCAGTTGTGGCAGCGGGCGGAGCGGGCGCACCAGCAATTCCTGGAAGAACACCAGACCCGCAAGCGCTACGTGGATGCCTTTGACCGGCCGGAAGAAGGCGTGATGGACGAACCGGCGCCCGTGGATGCAGACCTGCCGCGAACCCGCGGGCAATGTTACGTGGACGAAGTCGAAGAGCGCATGAACCGGTCTGCCTATTGATCCCGGTCCGGCGAAACCCGAGGGGGAATGCTATTTCTCCTTGATCATGACCAGGGCCATCTTGAACGGCTGGCTGGCGTGGAGGGCATGGGGGAGATGGGCCGGCATGATGACCATGTCGCCCGCCTTGGCGCGGAGCTTTTTGCCGTCGATGGTGATCTGGACGGCGCCTTCGAGGATCCAGACCATGGCGTCGTAGGGGGCGGAGTGGGTGCTGAGACCCTGGCCCTTGTCGAAGGCAAACAGTGTGACGGTACCGGCTTTTTTCCCGATGACCGTCCGGCTGACGACGGCGCCGGCGGCCACCTCCACCAACCCGGCCATGGGAATCGCCTTGGACAACAGCGCGGAAGCATTCGATGGTTTCTTGGTTGCGGCCATGGACTCTCCTTATGTGGCCTCCAACGTACCGCATGGTTTTGAAATTTCAAAAAGATTGGGCGCTAGGCGGACTTTTGCTAGCGTGGATGCATGAACTTCAAAGGGATGGCGATTGCAATCCTGGCGCTGGGGCTGTGGGGCGTTGCTTCCGGCCAAGGCATTGAAACGGACCGGTTTCGCGAGCGACTGGATCCCGGTGGCCGCAGCGTACTGGACGAGGCGGGGATTTTCACTCCCGAGCAGAAGGCGGGGCTGGAAGAGAAGCTCAATGCGGCCTGGGAGGCAGGTCAGGGCGCGCTGGTGGTGGCGGCGGTGAAGTCCCTGCATGGCGGCGAAATCGAAGATTTTGCGGTGAAGCTTTTCGAGCAATGGGGGATCGGAGGAAAGGGCAAGGACAACGGGGTCCTGCTTTTGGCGGCGATCGAAGACCGCCGGATGCGCATTGAAGTCGGATACGGGCTGGAAGGCGTGCTGAACGACGCCAAATGCGGCCGGATCCGGGACGAGTTCATCCTGCCGCGCTTCCGTGAAAACCACTATGCCCAGGGGTTGCTGGATGGCGCGGACGCCTTGCTGAAAATCATGGCGGGGGAGACGATTCCCGACTCCGCGGCCACGGGCAGTCCGTTGGCCGGCATCGTGTTCATGGTGATTCTTTTCCTGGTGATGGTGCTGATCGCGAATGCCGCCATCCGCGGCAACCGGCAAGGGGGACCCGGCGCGGGCGGTGGGGGGCGCACGGGATTCGGCGGCGGGATGACGGGGG
>CAYODC010000131.1:0-6373 GCA_964402575.1 uncultured Verrucomicrobiota bacterium | reverse complement strand
CGACTCCCGCCGCCTCCACCAGTTTCGCGAACCCCGCGGCCCCCGGAAACGGGGGTCTTTTCCTTTTCTGTGTATCCGTCCGGTTCCGGGGTTGAGACCCGGATGGACGAGGGGCGGGCATTGTGGGAGGATGCGGGCCTCCATGCGAACCCGAGGACGCATTCCAATCTGGGCCGTGATGGGCGTGGGCATGCTGGCCGCGCTCGGCGGGTTGGCGGTCCATGCCGGGGGGGCGATGTTCCGGTTTCCGACCGAGCCGTCGATGCCGGTCGGGGTGGATTTGGGCATGATGCTGGCCTATTCGCGGGACTGGTGGGTGGAAGGCAATCCTTTTTTGGCGTTGAATCCCTATCCGCCACTGGCGGCAGTGGCGTTTGCGCCGTTGGCGGGGCTGCCCTGGCCGCTGGCCTACGGGCTGATGACGGCGATCACGCTGGCGTGTTTGGTCTCGGTGGCGCTGGTGCTGCCGTGGAGGACATGTCCGGGCGGAGACCGCGTGGCGATGGGATTGGCGTTTCTGGCCGGACTGGCCTCCTACGGGTTACGTTTCGAACTTCGCTGGGGGCAATTCAACGTGCTCGCTGTGGCCTGTGCGGCATGGGGGCTCTACGGATTCCACCGTTGGCGGGGCCGGGGAGGGCGCTGGGCGGCCTATGCGTTGTTCAGCGCGGCCATCCAGCTCAAGGTATATCCCGCCATCTGGGTTTTGGCGTTGGCCAAGGATCCGCGGGCGTGGAAGGAGAACCTGCGGCGTTGGATCGGGCTGGGGGTGGTCAATGCCGGGCTGCTGCTGGCGATGGGGCCCGGGGTGGCGCGGGATTTTCTCCACTCGCTTCGGGTGCAGGCGCAGGCGCCCTATGTCTGGGCGGGGAACCATTCGATCCAGAGCTTTGCGGAATGGGCGGGGCATCCGGCATGGGCGCCTTTTCTGGCGGGACTGTTTGCGGCGGGGTTCATCGGGATCGGGGGACTGGCGGCGCGGCGCGGGGACCGGGCCTCCTTCGCGGGTCTCGTGCTGGCCGGCGCGCTGGGCGCGATGCTGCTGCCGGGGGTGAGCCACGACTACAAGCTGACGGTGTTCAGCCTGGCCCTGCCGTTTTTCCTGGGATCCATGCCGCCGATTCCGAGGTCGCGCCGGGGATGGGTGCCGGCGGCGGGGGTGGCCGTGTTGTCTTTCGCGTATGCGTGGACGGTGGTGCCCTATGCGGCCCGGCCGCTTGCGGGACAGAACAGCGCGCCGTTTCTGCTGCTGGCGGGCGCGGCCCTGGTGGCCGTGCTGGCCACGGGGAGACCACAGGAGGCGGAATCGTGAATGGGCGGGCATGGATGACAGGGATGGCATTGGCGGGCGGGATGATGGCTTCGGCGGCATGCGGAGGCCAGTTGTCGGTCACGGTCCGTTTTCCGGCGGACACCGGGACGGTCGTCGTGGCCGTCTACGATTCCGACGATGCCTTTGCGGATCTGCGCGATCCCTTCAAGTCGCTGGCGGTTCCGGCCGGGAGCGGGGAAGCGGTATTATTCGACGGGCTGCCGGCCGGGCGCTATGCGGTGATGGCGTACCATGACGAGAACGGAAACCGGGAGCTGGACCAGAATTTCCTGGGCATTCCGCGCGAGCCGTTGGGTTTTTCGCGGCGCTATTGGGGCAAGGGGTCGCCGGTGTTCGCCGCGGCGGCGGTGGACGTGGGCGATGACGAAAGCGTGCCGGTGGATATGGAACTGAAGAAAATCTTCGGGCGCCGGGGATTGTTTGGAGTCGGTGCCGGGGCGATCCTGCAGTCGAGTCCGTACCGGGGGGCGGATTCGGTGCGGGTGCAGGCGATTCCCGCGGTCACGTATATTGGCGAGCGGGTTCAGGTGCTGGGGCCATACGGGCAGGCGGGGCTGGCAACCCTCGGGCCGGTGCGGTTGGCGGCGACGGCGCGCTACCGGATGGGAGCGTATGACGAGGACGACAGCCGGTATCTGGAGGGAATGGGCGACCGGAAGGATTCGTTGTTCGCCGGCCTGGCGCTGCAGGCCTCGTTGCCGTGGGGAGTGCGGATGTCGGCGGGCTATGAGCATGATGTTCTGGATCAGGTGGGCGGCGGCAACGGGCGGTTGGGAGTGCGGCGCGGATTCCAGTTCGGGCGGGTGTCCATCGCACCGAGCGCGGCGGTGAACGGATTGACTGCGGAACTGGCGCGCCACGAGTACGGCGTGCGGGCGGCGGAAACGCGCGCAGGCCGGGCGGAATACCGGCCGGATGGCGCCGTGAACGTCGAACTGGGACTGGGTGTCTCGGCGGAGTGGCGAGAGGCCTGGCGCATCATTCTGAACGGCAGCATGGAATTTCTCGCGAAGGAATTGCGCGACAGCCCGCTGGTGGATGAAAGGGCGGTGCTTCACGGCTTTGTCGCGCTGAATTATACGTTTTGAAACCGTAGCGGACGTCCGTTCCTGCCGGTCCCACCTTCGCCGAAGCGGTGGGTGCAGGACACCAGAATTCCATTTTGAGCCAAACAGGTTGCGGGGCAGGTTTCCTGGGTGGTAGTGAATATGCCGTCCTGTACGTCAGCTATGACGGAACCGGCGTGCCCAGGACTCGGTCGGAAACGCGCGGCCGAAAAGGCAAGCAGCCCGATGGCACGTTCTGGCACGTGCAGGGCGCCCCAAACGTCCTGGCCACCCGCTGCGCCGTCTGGGAACGCCTCTTCGCCCCGTATCGGACGGCACGTAAAACCCGCCTGAACGATCAGGGCAGGGAATTTCCGTGACCCGTACCCGGCGATGGCCGGGGCGGGAGCAAGGTGTTGATTTGGGAGGGGGGATGGGGCAGAATGGATCCAGAAAACAGGAGAATCGGTATGAAGCAAGCGAAGCGGTCGGGATTTACGTTGGTGGAAGTGTTGACGGTGATTGCGATCATCGCCTTGCTGGCAGCGCTGATTTTGGGGTTGGCCAGTTCGGCCCAAAAGAAGGCGGCCCGAAGCAAGGCGGAGGCGGAAATCTCGCAGTTGGAGAATGCCGTGACCGACTATCAGCGCAAGTACGGCCGGGTGCCCCGGACCCGGGACGACCTGCAGAAAGAGCTGATGGCGACCAGTTTTCCGATCACCAATCTCGTGGATCCGTGGGGGATGGATTACATGTACCAAACGTCATCGCTGGTGACTTTTTACCTGTGGTCGCAGGGTGGGGACACCGAAGGAGTCGACCGGGAGATGTGGGTCGGCCGGGCGCCGTGAACGGTGGCGATGGGCCAGCGGAGGGGGCTGGACCCGCAAACGCTTTTTTTGCCCATCGATGACCTGTCTTTCTTGCGGGGGCGTACGGGACGGATTCCAGAGGACCTGAAGAAGGAGGATGCGCGATGTCGGTGCCGATCACGATCGAGAAACTTACGAAACGGTTTGGGGAGAAGACGGTGCTGGACGGCATCGATCTGCGGATCGGCGCGGGGGAGCTGTTTTTCCTGCTGGGGCCGTCGGGCTGCGGGAAGACGACGTTGCTGCGGGCGGTGGCGGGGCTGAACGAGCCGGACGAGGGGCGGATACTGGCGGGCGAGCGGGACGTGACGCGGCTGCCGCCGCACCGGCGGGACATGGGGATGGTTTTCCAGAGCTATGCGCTGTGGCCGCACATGACGCTGCGGGAGAACGTGGCGTTCGGGCTGGAGATGCGCGGGATCGGGAAGGCGGAGGCGCTGCCGCGGACGATGCGGGCGCTGGAGCTGGTGAAGCTGGGGGACCGGGCGGAGGCGAAGCCCAACGAGCAACGGGTGGCGCTGGCGCGGGCGCTGGTGATCGAGCCGCAGTGCCTGTTGCTGGACGAGCCGCTGTCGAACCTGGACGCGAAGCTGCGGCTGGAGATGCGCACGGAAATCCGGCGGATCTGCAAGGAGGCGGGGCTGACGGCGATCTACGTGACGCACGACCAGAAGGAGGCGCTGTCGATCGCGGACCGGCTGGCGGTACTGGACCGTGGACGGTTGCTGCAGGTGGGATCGCCGCAGGAGGTGTACGAGCGGCCGAACAGCCGGTTCGTGGCGGCGTTCATCGGGGAGACGACGTTCGTGGAGGGGAAGGCGCGGGGGATGCGCAACGGATTGGCGGAGGTGGAGACGGCGGCGGGCACGTGGCAGGCGGCCGCGGGGGACCCGGCTGAAGCGGGCGAGACGGTTTGGCTGTCGGTGCGGCCGGAGGCGGTGCGGCTGCACGCGGAGGGGGGCGGGGCGAACGTTTTTGCGGGACACATGTTCGGGACGGTGTATCTGGGCGAGGTGGCGCAGCATGGGGTCGAACTGGCGGGAGGGGTTGCGCTGAAGGCCCTGGAAACGCGGCCGAAGGCGGTGGCGCGCGACGGGGCGCGGATCGAAACGAGGATCCAGGTGGATCCGCAGGACGTGCGGGTGCTGAAGGCATGATCCGGAACCTGGCGATTTTGGCGACGTTGGCGGGGGTGGTGGCGCTGCCGTTCGCGTTCCGGCGGGAGCCGGCGACGCGGGCGTGGCGGGAGGGGGATCCGGTGCTGGTGGCGATCACGCCGATGAACGAGGCGATCCGGCACGAGTACGCGCAGGCGTTTTCGCGGTGGCACGAGGAAAAGTACGGCGCGCCGGCGAAGGTGGACTGGCGGAACATCGGGGGGACGACGGAAATCGCGCGGTATTTGACGAGCGAATATGCGTCGGCGTTCCGGGCGTGGTGGGTGGGACGGGGGAAGCGATGGAGGGGGGACGGCGCGGCGATCATCATGAACAAGGCGTTCGATCCGGCGAAGAAGCCGGAGGGAGCGGACGACGCGGACTGGGCGGAGCGGACGGAAATGTACCGGGCGTTCCGGGAGACGGACGACGCGGAGGCGTTTTCGAGCCAGATCGACGTGTATTTCGGCGGCGGGGCGTACGACGCGGACAGCGCGTCGCGGCAGGGGCTGCTGGTGCCGGCGTGGGGGCCGGGCGAGGCGCCGCCGGGACTGCTGGCGGCGGAGGACGGCGCGGAGCTGCTGCCGGCGGGGAAAAGCGGCGAGACGTGGCGCGCGCCGACGTGGTACGGGACGACGCTGAGCACGTTCGGCATTTGCTACAACCGCGACCGGATGCGGGCGCAGGGGATTGGGCGCGAACCGGAACGGTGGGCGGATTTGGCGGATCCGCGGTGGTTCGGGACGCTGGGGCTGGCGGATCCGACCAAGAGCGGGAGCTTCGCGAAGGCGTTTGAGACGATCGTGCAGGTGGAGTGCCGGAAGGCGGTGGAAGCGGCGGGATTCGGGGAGTTGGCGGACGGGTACGAGGCGCGGATCCAGGCGGCGAAGCCGGCGCCGGGGCAGATGCCCGAGGGGGTGCCGGAGGAATACCAGCGCGCGATGGAAGCGGGCTGGGCGGATGGCATTCGGCTGCTGCAGCGGATCGGGGCCAACGCGAGATATTTCACCGACAGCGCGAGCAAGGTGCCGCTGGACGTGGGCATGGGCAACGCGGCGGCGGGGCTGGCGATCGATTTCTACGGGCGATTCGAGGCGGAGGTGAGCAACGGGGGCCGCGCGGACGGGGCGATGGCCTACGCGACGCCGCGGGGGGAATCGGGAGTGAGCGCGGATCCGATTTCGGTTTTGCGGGGCGCGCCGCGGCGGGAGACGGCGCGGCGGTTCGTGGAATTCCTGCTGGGGGAGGAGGGCCAGAAGCTGTGGTGCTATCGGGTGGGCGAGCCGGGCGGTCCGGAAAAGTACGCGCTGCAGAGATTCCCGATCCGGCGCGACTTCTATCCATCCGAAAATCCCGAATTCCAGGCGGCCTACGAGCGGCACCGGAAGCACACGACGGAGGACTTGGGGACGCCGACGCTGGACGCGTACCGGCTGGCGGAGGAATACGTGTATCGGGCGCGCTGGACGGCGGGGCATTTCGGGCTTTTCCGCGACCTGGTGCGGGCGATGTGCCTCGACGCGGGGCAGGAACTGCGCGGGGCGTGGAAGGCGATTCTCGACGCGGGGGGCCCGGAGGCCTGTCCGCGGGCGATGGCGGCGCTGCAGCGGCTGCCGCAGGTTCCCGAACCGCTGACGTGGGCGTCGGGGCTGGGGATGGGGAAGAAATACGACCGGCTGGATTTGCTGCGGGAATGGACGCTGCAGTATCGGGCGCAATATGCGGAGGCCGCGCGGTTGGCGCGGGAGGAAGGCCGAACGGATTCACCCACGGGGCAAGCCCGTGGGGGTCTGGAGCCGGGTTCGGCCAGCGGGGAACGGGAGGCGCGGCGATGAGAAAGAGCACGGCCTGGTTTGTTTTCGGGGCGGTGACGGCGCTGTTGGGGCTGCTGTTTTTCTGGCCGCTGGGAACGGTGGTGTCGGGCGGGTTCTGGGTGGACGGGAAATTCACGCTGCGCTACCTGCT
>CAYODC010000130.1:2367-6383 GCA_964402575.1 uncultured Verrucomicrobiota bacterium | reverse complement strand
GCCAGACGCCGTGGATGTTGCAGTAGGCGACGGCCTGGAGGGTGCCGGACTTGGCGAGCTTGATGCTGGCGCCCATGGTGGGGTTGGTGAAGGCGGGGCCGGGCTGGTCGGTGGTGGAGTCGCCGTGGGCCTTGAATTCGGCGTGGGCGAGCTGGATGGGCAGCTTGGCGCCGTCGGGCAGGAAATACAGCGAGATCCAGGCGATGTAGTGCTGGGCGGTGTTGGGATGGGCGATGGCCTTGCCGAGGCCGGCGGTGACGGTGAAGAATTCGCCGGCCTTGACGGCGTCGGGGGCCTCGATGACGGGGGCGTGTTTTTCAGTTTTCCAATCGGCGTTCTGGAGGGTGGCGCTGAATTCAGTCATCTTCGGTTCTCCTGTTGGGGGTTGCGGAATTCGAGAAACGACAGTAGCACGGATCCGGGAAAAGCGCCAGTTTCGGGGCGGGGAAAAAGTGAGGCGGGAGGCACATAGGGAATTGACCCGGAAATGTTTCTTCTGAAAGAATCGGAGAAAGGTGAAATACCAACAAGGAGGCTCCTGATGAAAACACGCTGGATGGCTTTGGCGCTGATGGGTGGATGTGCGTTGCAGGCGGGCGCGGTGGAGGTGACGTTGAAGGATGCCGATGTGACGCTGCAGATCTACGGCTATGTGAAGGCCGATGCGGTGTATGAAAGCCAGGTGACGGCGCCCAAGGGGGATTTCGCGTTCTGGGTGCTGCCGGAAGTGGCGGGGGAGAAGGACGGGCAAACGCGGATCGGCGCGCGCGAGTCGCGCCTGGGCCTGAACGTGGCCGGTCCGGCGTTCGGCCAGTGGAAGCCGACGGGGAAGATCGAGATGGACTTCTACGGGGGCGACAAGGCCAATTCGTACAATCCGCGGATGCGGCTGGCCTATCTGGACTTGGCGAATGCGTCGGGGCTGTCGTTCCGGTTCGGGCAGGACTGGGAGACGTTCAATGAAGTGACGCCGCGGATCGTGAACTTCGCGTATCTGGCGGACATCGGGGCGCTGGGGCTGCGGCGGCCGCAGATCCGCGCGACGCAGGAGCTGAAGTTCAGCGAGGACACGAAGCTCGTGCTGAAGGCGGCGATTGCCCAGACGGTGGGCGAAGATCTCGACGGGGCGGGCTACGAGGATGGCGCGGATGCGGAACTGCCCTCGGCGCAGTGGAACGTGGCGCTGCACCAGAAGCTGTGGACCGAGAAGCCGGCGCGGCTGTCCTTCGCGGGCCACTACGGGCAGGAGACGGTGGATGCCGTCGAAGAGGGCGTCATCGTGGAGAACGACGCCACCGACTACGACACGTGGTCCGTGCAGGGGTCGATCTTCCTGCCGCTGACGAAGTGCCTGGCGGCGCAGGCGAATATCTGGCAGGGCGCGAACCTCGACACGTATTACGGCGGCATCGGCCAGGGCGTGAACGTGGCGATGGACACCGAGATCGAGGCGATCGGCGGCTGGGCCCAGTTGCTGTGGGATCCCACCGAGAAGATTGCGATGGGCCTGGGCTACTCCGTGGACGATCCCGAGGACGAGGACCTCTCCGCCGGAATGCGCTCCAAGAACGAACAGGTGTTCGTGTGCGCGTTCTATAAGTTCAACGCCGCGGTCACGGCCATGGCGGAATATGCGCATCTGACGACGGACTACCTGGAGGGCGACGATGCCTGCAGCGACCGCGTGCAGTTGTCGATGAAATATACGTTCTAGGCTTCCCTCCAAGGGGATATGCATGGGCCGCCCGGCTGCCGGGCGGCCTTTTCCGTGCCCGGCCTTGCCAAGGGCGGGGCGCCGTGGCATACAGGTTCGGTCATGCCGCCGCCGGAGTGGCGGAGAGAATTTTCCCAAGGAGACCGGGTCATGCCGTTTGAAAGTGGATCGGTGAGTTTTCGGATGCTGGAGCTGCCGCGGACCTTTCCCAAGGACTGGGCGGAGCGGTTTGCGGCGGAAGCGGCGGGCCCGCTGGAGTCGACGGGGGCCGAGGTGCAGCGCGGCTGGGTGACGGGCCGGCACCTGCTGGATGCGAAGATCGACGAGGACAGCGCGATGCTGGCGGGATGGGTGCGGCTGGCGCTGCGGCAGGCCGAGCGCAAGGTGCCGGCCGCGCTGCTGAAGGCCGAATGCCGGATGGAGGAGCTGGCGGTGATGGCGGCCGAGGGCAAGGCGTACCTCAAGGCGAAGGACCGGGCGGAAATCCGCCGGTCGGTCACGGAGCGCCTGCTGCCGGACATGCCGCCGCAGCTCAAGGCGATTCCGTTCGTGTACATGCCGGGGGCGGCCCATTTGTATGTGGCGGCGCTGCCCGTGGCGCAGCTGGACGTGTTCAATGCCTCGTTGCTGGCGACGCTGGGCTTCGGCGGCGAGCCGGCCACGCCCGAGGCGCTGGCGGCGAAGCGCCAACATGCGGACCTGCGCGATTTCCACGGCACGAGCTTTTCGCCGGAGATGGAGGGCGAGGCGATGGAGGCCGCGCCGGGGCGCGAATTCCTGACGTGGCTGTGGTTCAAGGCGGAGACCCAGAACGGACGGCTGGCGCTGGCCGAGGGGCGCGAGCTGGGCGTGCTGGTCGAGGGGCCGCTGACGTTCCTGCACGAAGGCAACGGGGCCCATGCGGCGGTGCTGAAGAAGGGGGCGCCCGAAAATAGCATCGAGGCCAAGACCTGTTTGCTGGGGGGCAAGAAGCTCAAGGAGGCGAAGATCACGTTTGCGCTGGACGAGGAGTCGACGTGGTCGTTCGGGTTCGAGGCGGACCAATTTTTGTTCCGCGGCCTGAAGCTGCCGCAGGGCGAGGGGCGGCTGGATGCCGTCAGTCGGTTCCAGGAGCGCATGGTGTTCCTGGAGCAATGGCGCGAGATTTTCCTGGACCTGTTCGATGCGTTCGTGGCGGTGCGGACCGACACCAAGAAGTGGAAGGCCGCCGTGGCGGGGATCCGCGAATGGGTGCAGGCGCGTCCAGGAAGACGCTGAAGAGGGGAAATCTCCATATCCGATGAATAGCCCTCAGGGAGCGGATGCGGGAGGAGATACCGGGTAAATTATAAAACTGGCCCCTCTGTTCGTTCCGTCAGAAGGGGGAATGGGGGCATACGGCTTGGAGCCGAGTGAAGATTATCAAATTATAGGACCGACCCCTTGGCTTGACCCCTTGGCTGGCGGGCGGAGGGTTACCGCAGGGCGAGCCAGGAGTGGATCATGGTCCACGACAGGACGGGGAGCTGGCCGGCGACGCCGCGGCGGAGGGTGAGGATCTGGCCGGAGGAGGAGGGGCGGATGTACCAGCACCGGCTGGCGGGGTGGTAGACGGCGAGGTCGGTGGCGCCGTCCCCGTCGTAGTCGGCGGGGACGGGAACGGTCCGGGAGCGGCCGAGGTTGCGCCGGACGACTTGTCCGTTGGAGGATTGCAGGAGGTACCAGTTGCCGGAGGGGGGCTGGTAGACGGCGAGGTCGACTTGGCCATCGCCGTCGTAGTCGGCGGGGACGGGGACCTTGGGGGAAGAGCCGAAGTGGGAGAGGAGGAACTTGGCGCCGGTGGCCATCCAGAGGGTCCAGTCGGCCTTGGCGGAACCATAGAGCGCGAGGTCGGCGAGGCCGTCGCCGTCGAAGTCGCCGTCGGTGGCCACAAGCGGCAGGGCGGAGACGGGCAATTGGTTGATGCGGAGGGAGCGGGTGATGCCGCCGAGGGTGACGGAGATGGCCGAGGTGCGGGCGGGGCCGGGGTTGGAGGCGACGTTGAAGGTGAGGGTGCCGTTGCCGGTGCCGGAGGCGCCGGAGGTGAGGGAGACCCAGGAGCGGCGGCTGGGGGCGGCGGTCCACGGGAGGCGGGTGGTAACGCGGAGTTGCAGGCCCGTGGCGCCGGTGCCCGGGATGGCCAGAGAGGTGGCGGAGATCTTGAGCTGGGCGCAGAAGTTCAATCAGATGCGGGCTCACGTCACGACCTTCATGCAAGGGGTGTTGAGTTCGGCGACAGCAGCCGATGCACGCTCAGCGCTGGGTGCTCAGTCCAGCACGATGA
>CAYODC010000130.1:0-2357 GCA_964402575.1 uncultured Verrucomicrobiota bacterium | reverse complement strand
ATCTCACCCAGGACGCCACCGTGAGTTTCACGGTCTGGCGTTCGGTCGCGAGCAAGCTCACCGCCGAGTTTTCTCAGGGTGACAGGGTGATCGCACTGGTGAAGCCAGACTTTTGGGTGAGGGGCGGTTCGCTCAGCGTGATCGAGCCGGTGCGGGCGGCGCCGGTGTTGGGGGCGACGGTGTAGGTGACGGATCCGTCGCCGAAGCCGTGGAGTCCATCGGTGAGGGTGATCCACGGCTGGCCGGGGGTGGCGGTCCATTCGGCGGTGGCATCGACGGCGAAGGTGTTTCCGACGGCGCCGGCGTCGGGGATTCGGGCAGACGAGGGGGTCAGCCCCAGGATGTCCGTGATTTTCTCGGCGAAGGTGCGGGCGATGATTTCGAGTCCGGTGTCGTTGGGGTGGAAGCCATCGGAGTTCATGAGGCCGGAGCCGGAGCCGAAAGCGGCGTTGATGTCGGCCAGCAGGATGTGGTGGGCGGCGGCCAGGCTGCGCAGGTGGCGGTTGAAGGTGTAGACGCGCGAAGACTGCCAGGCGCGGGGGCCGATGGTGGGGGGGATGGTGCCGACGATGGGAATGGCGCCGAAGGCTTGGCAGGTCAGGGCGATTTCAATGACGACTTCGGCGGAGCGCTGGAGGTTCTGGTTGGGCTGGTTGATATCGTTGGTTCCAAACATGATCAGGACATGGGTGGGGTTGCACATTTGGAGCCAGAGGTCGATGCGCCGCCGCCCGCACGAGGCGGTTTCGCCGCCGATGCCGCCATTGATGGTGGTATGGCCGGTGTTGGCGGCGAGGCGGTTGGGATAGGGGACGGCGACGTCGCGGCCCATGGTGATGCTGTCGCCGAAGCACAGCACGACGGCCTGGGCGGAAGCGGACAGGGCCGTTCCGCCGGCGAGGCATGCCCAGACAACCAGGGTTTGAATCCATTTCATGAGTGCCATTCCGCGGTTGGATTGCGGGGCGGCGAAAGACGATACCGCCCCGCGATGGAAAAAGCCTACGCGCCAATGGCCGAAAAAGTCAAGCGGTTGACGCGGCGGTATTTGGGCAAATGGATCTGCAAAACACACTCAAGCCGCCACCCTTTCACGCCAAAGTCGCTATCGACGCGACAGATGCGCAGACGCCGGAGCGGAGCAACGGTGGATGGCGCCTGTTTGGGGGGATGAGACGAATGTCGTGGAAAACATCAGGAAGAAGAAGGAGATCGGATTCGCATCTGGGCCGGAGTTGTGGCGTGAATCATCCAGGGTGGATTGGCCAGGAGAGGGTGAGATTCAAACCTTTGCGGGAGGGGAAGGCGTAGTGCGTTCCGGCGAAGGCGAGGGTGGCGGTTTCGGGGGTGGCTTGGAGGGTGAAGGGGGTATCGGGCGTTCGGGCGTGGAGGATGGCGGCGAGGGTGACGGCTTTTTCGAAGCCGTCGCCGCGGCGGGTGTTCCAGACTTCGTCGGGCTGGGCGGCGCGGGAGGAGTCGTAGATGGATTCGTCGGGCATTTCGCGCAGGCAGGCGACGACCCTGGGGATTTCGAGGGTCTTGGCGGCATCGATGCAGACGGGGGAGCGTTCGATGGCGGCCTTGAGGTAGGGGCGGGGATCGACGCGGGAGAGGTCGCGGAAGGCGTGGAAGGCAAGGTCGGCGACGGGATTCGAGTCGCGGGCGGCTGCGAGGGCGGCGATGATGTCGTCGCGGGTCATGCCAGGGGGGAGGTCGATGGCGGGGCCGCGGATGAACTGCCGGGGCTGGCCGGCGTCGGGCCAGCGGGGTTCGAGGTGGCAGAAGGCGCGGAGTTCCTTGATGATTTCGCAGGCGCTGGAGTTGTAGCAATCGACTTCGCGGGCGAGGCGCTGGCGGTCTTCCTCGCGGTCGAGGTCGATGTGGCCCTGCTTGAAGAAAGCGTCGAACTTGTTGAGGGGGATGCGGTCGGGGAGGGGTTCGGCGAAGTAGTCTTCCTCGTCGATCTGGTCGAGGAGTTTGGGGCGGGTGGCGTCGGAGACCTTGAAGGAGCAGGAATTTTCGAAGGCGTAGGCGGCTTCGGCGGGGATCCAGCGGCGCTTGCCGCCGCAGGCGTGTTCGATCTGGAAGCATTTCTGGCGTTCGGGGCTTTGGCGGAGGAAATTGAAGAGGATTTCGGAGGTGACGGGGGTTTGGAGGAAGGCGCCGAGTTTTTTCTGGAAGCGGGAGTAGGCGGCGTGGTCGATGGAGGCGTCGGGGTAGACGGTGTGGATCCAGCCGGTACGGTGGGCGACAATGGTGACCTGTTCGTTTTCGAGGGCGCGGCGGGCCTTGGCGGAGAGGACGGTGCCGTTGAACCACATGGCCTTGGTGACGAGCCGGCGGTTGTTGGTGAGGAT
>CAYODC010000129.1:4589-6471 GCA_964402575.1 uncultured Verrucomicrobiota bacterium | reverse complement strand
GATCATGTGCACCGGAATGCGGATGGTCCGCGCCTGGTCCGCGATGGACCGGGTGATGGCCTGCCGGATCCACCACGTGGCGTAGGTGCTGAACTTGTAGCCGCGCCGATATTCGAACTTCTCGACCGCCTTCATCAACCCCATGTTGCCTTCTTGGATCAGATCCAAGAACGACAAGCCCCGATTCGTGTATTTCTTCGCGATCGAAATCACCAACCGCAGATTCGCCTCCACCATCTCGGTCTTCGCCTTGAGCCCCTTGCGCAGCCAATCCTTCAACTCCTGATGCTGCGACTCGAAATCCTCCAGGCCGCAGCACTGCTCCTCCTCCATCCGACGCAGCGTCTTCTGCATCTCCTTGGCCTGCGCCTGCTTGGCCGCGTTCTTCGACTTCTCCAGCTCGCGGGACAGCTTCTGATGCTGGGCGAACTGGTGCCACACCGCGTCGGCCAAGGGCGCGAAATCCTCGATCGCCTTCTGCTTGAACAGGAACCGGTCGAGCTGGTGGGCCAGCTTCTCCCGGGCCTGCGTCAGCGCCTTCTGCCGCTTGTCCTGCTCCGCCTTGGTCTGCCGCGTCGACCGCAACTCGCAAAAACGCTGCTGAACCAGGGACCGCGCCTTCTCCACATCCTTCATCCGGCGGGGATTGTCCGCGAAATACTTGTCCCTCCCCACCTCGTGCTTGTCGCTGATCACCCGGTCAAACCGCTCCCGGGAGGTCTCCAGCCGCTCGATCATCTCGAAATACGCCAGCGGCGCGAACCCAAAACGGTGGATGAGCCGCTTGGAATGAATCTCCGCCTCCTCGATCCGCTTGGAGATCTCGACCTCCTGCTCCCGGGTCAGCAAGGGCACCTGCCCCATCTGCTTCAGATACATCCGCACCGGATCGTCGATCACCGAATTGTCGGTGCGCGATGCCGCCACCCGCCCCTTTTCCGCTGCGGCCGGCGCATCCACCGCCCCGACTTCCAGGTCGATCGCGTCCTTGACGACTTCGATCTCGATTTTCCGGAGCTTTTCGATGATCCGCTCCACCTCTTCCGGACTGGCGATATCGCTGGGCAGGGCGTCGTTCAGCACATCCAGCGTGATCTTCCCCCCAAGGTCGCGGGCCAGGCTGATCACCTGCTGCATGTAGTCCGGACTCTTCTTGGCCAGCGCCCCGGCCTCGCTCTCCTTCGCGGAAGCGGACGGAACCTTGCCCGACAAAGGCTTCTTGGACATCCCGGCCTTCTGAACGGATGCCGGCTTCTGGACCGGCTTTGCCTTTTTCGGCACGGACGGCTTCTTGGACGCGCCCCCCGACCGCCCCCCGCTCTTCGCGGAGACTTTCGCGGCGGCCTTCCCGGCAGGGGCCGGGGCAGGACGAACCGGACGCGCTTTCATCTTGGCTGCGGATTCGGATTTGGAACGGGACTTGGACGGGGCAACAGGAACAGGTTTTTTCTTCGGATGGCTTGGCATAGGTGTCGGGGTTTCCAGATATCTTATTTTGTGCCGTAATTATACAATATGTTAAAAATGCCATTGTTTGTCAAGAAATCAAATGGGCTCAACGTCAACCCGGCCCGCCCCGCCCCCTCCCTTGCGAATCCGGCAGCGGCCTGTAACCCTGGCGCCGGTTCCGGCGACTTCCTCTGGTGAAAGGCAAAACAACACCGCCCCCAAGGAGGAATCTCATGAGACCTTGCTCCACTCCCCGAATTCTGGCGTTCACCTGCGCGGCACTTTTCGTATCGGCCCTGGCGGCCTCGGCGGCCAGACCCAGCCCCGCCGATTCGCGCCATCCGGATCCCCGCGGACGCTCCGTCCATTCCCGGCACGACCGCCATTTCTCCGGCGGTCCCCGCCACCCCCATGGCCGGCATCCCGGCTATTA
>CAYODC010000129.1:0-4579 GCA_964402575.1 uncultured Verrucomicrobiota bacterium | reverse complement strand
GCCACCCCCTCCCCCGGTGATCTACTACCCTGCCCCCCCGCCACCCCCCCGCTTCTACTGCCCCCCCCCTCCGCCTCCCAGGGTCTGCTACCCGTTCTCTCCCGGCTTCCACATCGTGCTGAATTTCTGATCCACGCGATTCTTGAACCTTCAACCGTTCTATGAAATGCTTGGCGCAAGGAATGGAATTCCGCTCCCGTCCCTTGTATCCCTCCACATGAACGAACCCGACATCCCCGATGGCGAAACATGGGTCCTGGACGCCGTGCACCGCGTGCGGGAGGGCGACATCGAGGCGTTTTCCGCCATCGTGAACGCCTACCACCGCCTGGTCGCCGCCGACCTCGCCCGCCGCCTCCCCCCCCAGGATGTCCAGGAAGTCGCGCAAGATGCCTTTGTCCGGGCGTTCCGTTCCCTGCCCGGCTACCGTGGCGAAGCCCCCTTGCGCATCTGGTTGCTGCGCATCTGCCGCCATGCCGCCATGGATTTCTGGCGCAAGCGCTATCGCCGGCGAGACCGCCCGTTCTGCGACCTCGACGAAACCGGCCTGCTCCATGTCGAGTCCGCTCACCAGGCCCGCACCGCCGAAGAACAGGCCGATCGCCACGCCCGCGAGGACGCCCGCGATTGGGTCGAAGCCGCCCTGGTGCGGCTCTCCCCCGACGACCGGGCCGTGATCGTGCTGGTGGAATTGGAAGAACGTTCGATGGAGGAGGCCGCCCGCCAGCTGGGCTGCAGCCTGTCCGCCGTCAAGGTGCGCGCTTTCCGCGCCCGGCGGCGGATGAAGTCCATCCTTGAGGACATCCGCGCGCGAAAGGAAGGTACCCGATGAAACACCACCCATCCGAACCATGGAACGCATTGCGGGCGGCCGGCCGGCCGCCGGTACCCGATCTCGACCTGGCCGCCATCATGGACGCCGTCCGCCGGGAGGCCTCCGCCCATCCGCTGCCGCGCATCGCCCCCAGCCCGGTCATGGCCATCCCCACCTGGGCCTGCGCCCTCGCGGCCTCGCTGGCCATCCTCGCCGCGGCTTCCGTCATCGGCCGGTCCGTCACCGACGCCGACCGCCAAATCGGCCATGCCTGGATGCGCAGCGTCCAGCCCGGCGAATTTGTGCAAACCTTCCTGCCCTTCGAGGGCTCCATCCTGTAACCGGACTCCACCATGAGAAAAACCAAGCTGACCCTCCTCCTCCTCGCCGCCATGCTCGCCGGCGTGTGCATCGGGTTCTTCACCAACAGCGCCATCATCCGCGCCCGCATCCAGAAATATTCCCGAATGCCGGCCAACATGCCCCAGCACCTCACCGACCGCCTGGCCCACCGCCTCGGCTTGAACCCCGAACAACAGGCGCAAGTCCTGTCCGTCTTCCTCGCCTATGAATCGCGCATGGAGCAAACCCGCGAGGAAAGCCGGGCCATGATCGATGCGCTCATCGAAGAGGTCCGGACCGAAATCGCCCAATACCTGACTCCCGAACAACAGGAAATCCACAAGCAGCTCCTTGCCGAGATGGACCAGCGCCATCGCGATCGCAAAGCTCTCCTCCGGGCCCTGTCCCCTCCCCCCCCCACCAATTCCACCGCCCATGGCGGCAAGTAGCGCTGGATTTTCCAGCGCCTTGCCCCTATGCTGCGGCGCATGAAATTCCTCCCGCCCCTGATGCGAAGCCCCCGTCGTCATCTCCTGGCTGGCTGGGTCGTCTGCGCCGGCCTGCTGGCCGGCGCCCATGCCGCCCCGCCCGCCCCCCCCCTGACCGCCTCGCCGCCGGTCTCGCCGATCCATGCCAGCGTCTTTCGGGACTGGCCCGATGCTTTCCGCCTTCACAATGACCAGGCCGAAGCCGTGCTGGTCCCCGCCCTTGGACGCCTGGTCCATTTTGCCGCCCTCGGAAAGGACAGCCCCCTCCGGCTGGATCCGCGGCTCGCGGGCCGGACTCCGTCCGTCGCGGACCGCTTCTTCAACATCGGAGGCGATTGGCTATGGCCGGTCGCCCAGGCCCGCTGGGCTTCCCTGACCGCCGATGGCCGTGATTGGCCCCCCCCCCCCGTGCTGGCGGATGGCCCGTGGACCTGCTCGGCCTGGACCGATGCCGATGGCGCCCCTTGCGCCCTGCTGTCCCGGGAATTCGGCGATCCGTTGCATATCCAGGTCTCCCGCCTGTTCCGCCTGGAACCGGGCCAGGCCTCCCTGTCCGTCCGGCAGCGCATCGAACGCATCCAGCCCTCCGATATCCCCGTCGTTCTGTGGAACGTCAGCCAGATCGCCAACGCCGAACACGTGGCCATGCCCGTGGACGCCTCGTCGAAATTCCGCGGCGGACTGAAAAGCCTCATGGGGAAAAAGCCGGCCCAAAACCAGCTCGGTAACTGCGGCGATGTCGCCGTCTACCGCGTGGCCGATGGCACGGAAACCAAGCTCGGTTCGGATTCCCCCCGCGGGTGGATCGCCGCCGCCAAGGAGAACCTCGTGATCTTTGAATCCATCCGGAACACGGCGCAAGGCGCATTTCCCGACGGCGGCTGTGTCGTGGAACTCTACTCGAACCATGGACTCGGCTATTCCGAAATCGAAACCCTGAGTCCTGAAGTCCACCTGGCCCCCGGCCAAGTGCTGGAAAACATGCTCACCCTTTCGCTCGTCTCCACCGAATCCCCGCTCGCGGAATGCCCGCTGGCGGACTTCATCCGCAACGTGGCCGGCGAAGCCCCGGCCGCCACCGCCCTGGCCATCCGCTAGATCGCCCCTCCCGGCTAGGATCCGACGCCCGGCTGGCTACGGCCAAGGACGATGCCGCACCACTCCCCATCGCCGTCGCGCAGGATTTCCCTCGCCCCGCCCGCCACGAACGCGCCTGCCACGGCATCCCCTTCCAGCTCCCGGATGCCCGTCAGGATCAGCCGCTTTTTCGTCGCCCTCCACAGCAACGGCGCCGCTTCGATCAGGATATGGGTCAGGATGTTGGCGCAAACCACGTCGGCAGGCCGGCGCATCCATTCCGGCTTCAACACGTCTGCGGAATAAAAACGGATCCGCCCTTTCCCCAGGCGGTTCAAGGCGGCATTCTCCCGGCACCGTTCCACGCAAACCGGATCGTTGTCGAAGGCCTCCACCCGCTTCACGCCCAGCTTGGCGGCGGCGATCGCCAGGATGCCGCTGCCGGTGCCGGCATCGAGCATCGATGCCGGCCGGATCTCCCGGCAGGCTCGTTCGAGTTCCTCCAGGCAAAACCGGGTCGTGAAATGCCCCCCCGTTCCAAAACTCAGGCCGGGATCGATCCGGATGTTGATGCGCTTCCGGTCCGGCGGCGTCTCCCAGACCGGCACCGTCCGCAAACGGCAGCCGATATCCTGCACGTGAAAATGATGCCTCCAAAATGTCGTCCATTGCTTCTCGTGGCATTCCATCACCTGGACTGCGGAAAGGCCAAACCCTTTCGGCAGCCTTCGGCCATGGTGATCGGCAGCGGCTGCAGTCTCGAAATACACATCCACGACCGCCCGATCGCTCCCGGGCTGTTCCAGACAAACCGGCTCCACCCCCCAATGCTGACGAATCCACTCGCAGAACAATTCGGCATCTTTATGCGCCACAACAAGTTCTAACTGACCGCATGATTTCATAGGATCCGTGGATTACATTCCTTTTGCCATGCCTTGGCAAGCCGCATCTCCTTTCCCCGTTGCGCCCGATCCCCCCCGCAGCACCGGATCTCCCTTTTGAACTTGCTTCGGCCCAGGTGAGGGTGTATCGTTTTACCTATCGACGATATGAACCCCTTCCGCTCCATTCGAAGCCTCGCCGTCCTGGCCCTTGCCTTTCTGGCCGCCATCGGCGCTTCCTCCATGTCCCGCCCCTCCGCCAATCTCCCGCCCACCGCATCGACCACTCCCCTGCCGGCCCTGGACGCCGAATACGCGGCCTCGCGGCTGGTAGATGCCATCATCCAAATCGAATCCCAAGGCAATCCCCGTCTCGTGGGCCGGCATGGCGAACGCGGACTGATGCAGATCAAGGCCGGGACCTGGCGGGACATGACCACCCGCCTGTTCGGCCATCCCCTCCCCTTTGACCAGGCGTTCGATCCCGCCTTGAACCGCCGGGTCGGCACCGCCTACCTCGCCTTCCTCCAGGAATCCCTTCTCCCGCGCCGGGCCGAATGGAAAGCCGATGAACGCTCCTTGCTGCTGGCCGCCTATAACGCCGGCCCCGCACGCCTCCATCGCTCGGGCTTCAGCCTCTCCCGCCTCCCCCGCCAAACCCTCGACTATGTCGAACGCGCCAGCACCCTCCACGATTTCTTCCTCGGCGACCAGGCCGCCTTCCTCCCCCGGTCCCCAACGGCGGCCCTGTGACGCCCGATTCGCGGCCCACCGCTCTCGCGTCTCCTGGCCGGACGGCGCCAACCTCCCTTCCTCTCCGGTCCCTGTCGCTTTTGCATTGTCCACCGCCATCTCCTTGCACTAGGATGAATGTTCAGGGCAGGAGTAAATCATGAGAAGCGAATCGGAAAACCTGTTTGGACGCGCCTTGCAGCATCTGGTTGTCCACCTGATCAAGAATGCCGTCAAAATCC
>CAYODC010000128.1:0-6472 GCA_964402575.1 uncultured Verrucomicrobiota bacterium | reverse complement strand
GTGGGCGCCGGCCCGGGCGACGTCGACAGCGATGGCGACGGGCTGTTCGACAAGGACGAGGTGGCGATCGGGACCGATCCGTACAATCCGGACACGGACGGCGATGGGCTTTCGGACGGCGAAGAAGTGTTCACCCAGAAGACCGATCCGCTGAATCCGGACAGCGATTTCGACGGGCTGAAGGACGGGGCGGAAGTCCTGGTCTACAAGACTTCGGCACTGGATCCGGACACGGACAAGGGCGGCGTGAGCGACGGGCACGAAGTCATCGAGGACAGCACCGATCCGCTGGATCCCTCCGACGACCTGCAGAAGTACACGCTGTTGATCGAATTCGACTACGACAAGCACTTCATCCGCCCGCAGTATCACCAGGATCTCGAGCCGGTGGTGAAGGTGTTGCGCCGGGATCCCAACGCGACGGTTCGCGTGGAGGGGCATGCCGACAAGCGCAAGCGCTCGACGCGCGACTACAACCAGAAGTTGAGCGAGCGCCGGGCCAAGGCGGTGGCGGAATACCTGATCCAAAACAGCGGGATCAAGGCTGCGAACGTCACGTCGGTGGGCTATGGGTTTGACCGGCCGGTGGCGCCGAACGACACCGAAGAGAACATGCAGCACAACCGCCGCACGGACATCTACATCAAGAAGGGCGGCGAATAATCGATTCCGCCCTGCAGGACGGAATTCCCTCCTTGCCCTCCGGCGCCACGGTCGTGGAGCTGGAGGGCAAAACCGTTTGCATCGTCGGCACGGCCCATGTCTCGGCGAAGAGCGTCCAGGACGTGCGCGACGCGGTCGCGGCATTCCGGCCCGACACCGTGGCGATCGAGTTGTGCGAGCCCCGCTACCAGGGGCTGGTCAAGAAGGATGCCTGGCGTCACCTGAACATCTTTCAGGTGATCCGGCAGGGAAAGACGATGTTCCTGCTGGCGCAATTGGTGCTGCAATCCTTCTACCGCCGACTGGGCAAGCAACTGGAGGTGGAGCCGGGGGCCGAGATGCTGGCGGGGGCGGCCTGCGCGGAGGAAACGGGTGCCCAACTGGAACTGATCGACCGGCGGATCGACATTACGCTCAAGCGCGTGTGGCGCCACCTGGGGTTCTGGCACCGGGTCAAGCTGTTCGGGGTACTGCTGGAGGCGATGTTCAGTTCGGAGGAAATCGAGGGCGCGGACATCGAGGCGCTCAAGAAGCAGGACCAGTTGGAGGCGTTGATGGGGGAGATGGGCCAGGCCTTTCCCGAGGTCAAGCGGCGGCTGATCGACGAGCGCGATGTCTATCTGGCGCAAAAGCTGCGCGCGGCGCCGGGCCGGCGCATCGTGGCGGTGGTGGGGGCCGGCCACGTGCCCGGCATGCTGGCCGCGATCCGGGAAACCCGGTCGCTGGAGGATTTGGACCGCCTGCCGGCGCCCTCGCGGTGGTCGAGGATCTGGCCCTGGTTGATTCCGGCGGGCGTCGTGGCGCTGATCGCGTGGGGCTTCGTGCAGGGCGGGACGGAACGGGGCATTGATTCCATCGTCATCTGGGCGGGCGTGACCGGCACACTGGCCGCGCTGGGCGCCTTGGTGGCGCTGCCGCATCCGCTGACCGTGGTGTCGGCGTTCCTGGCGGCGCCGCTGACGACGCTGCATCCGGCCCTGGCCGCGGGCTGGGTGGCGGGGCTGGTCGAGGCGTGGATCCATCCGCCTTCGGTGGGCGATTTCGAGGGGCTGCCGCAGGCGCTGGAGACCTTCCGGGGCTTTGTGCGGAATCCGGTGGTGAGGGTGCTGCTGGTGGTGGTGACGACGAACATCGGAGCCAGCCTCGGCACCTTCGTGGCGATTCCCTGGATCGCCTCCCGCTGAGAGACTAGCGGGAGAGGGAGCGGACGAGGGCGAAGAAGCGGTCTTCGTAGTCCTTGAACTTGCCGAGCCGGGTGAGGAGTTCGGCGAGAGGGGCCAGCCGGGAGCGGTTGCCGGCTGCGCGCCGGAAGGCGTGCTCGATTTCGTGCCGGGATCCATCGGGGTCGGCCCGCAGGTCGCGGGCATTGCCGGGGGCGGAGAGCCGGACGACTTCGAACAGCAGCTTGAGCAGGCATACCTCCCAGGGTTCCTCCACCCCCACGACGAGGGCGGAGAGCGGATCGGATTTGGACTGGAGTTCGGTGCGCACGCGGTCGATGACGTTTTCGACGGAGTCGTGAACGATGGATTCCGTGGTGGTTTCCTGGCGGATCTTGAAGCCGTATTTCAGCAGGACGAATTCGGATTCGTGTTCGCGCAGCCAGCGGACGAAGTCGTCGGCGGGGCCGTCGCGGAAGCCGGATTCCAAGGGGGATTCCTGAAACGACTGGGGGGTGAGGATTTCGGGGCGGAAGGCCTGGATGCGGCCTTCGCGGATGCGCACCTGGCCGATGGTATCCATCAGTTCCGTGACGAGATGGTAGTTGATCAGCGTGGAGCCGAAGGTTTCGAGGCGGTTGCGGGGCAATTCCAGCACCTCGGTATTGTGGACGGCATACCAGAAATCGAATTCTTGGGGGCGGTTGGACATCTGTGCGGAACACTACGGTATGTCGCCCATCAACGCAAGCGGGAGCACGGCCCGCGACTGGGGGCGATTGCGGTATGGAAAAAACAAGCTTTGCAGGGCAGGGGAGCGGGGGTAGGATATCCATGTCGGCGGGCCCGTTCCAGAGGAAGCCCCGGCGCAAGGAGGTTTGGCCGTGAGCAAAAACAAGCAAGGCGAGATGGAGGCCGGCAAGGCGAAGGCGGATGACCGGCGGGAAGGGAAGTTGAAGAAGGCGGTTTATGAAAAAGAATTGGCCAAGCTGCAGATCGAGTTGGTGAAGCTGCAGGAATGGGTCAAGCAGAAAGGGCTGCGGGTGGTGGTGATCTTCGAGGGACGCGACGCGGCGGGAAAGGGGGGGGTGATCAAGCGGATCACGGAGTCGCTCAATCCCCGCATCTGCCGGGTGGTGGCCTTGGGGACGGCGACGGACAAGGAAAAAACGCAGTGGTATTTCCAGCGCTATGTGGCGCAGCTGCCGGCGGCAGGCGAGATGGTGCTGTTCGATCGCAGCTGGTACAACCGGGCCGGAGTCGAGCGCGTGATGGGATTCTGCAGCGAGGAACAATACCAGGATTTTCTGCGGGCCTGTCCAGAGTTCGAACGGATGCTGGTTCGGTCCGGGATCGTCTTGATCAAGTACTGGTTTTCGGTGTCGGACGAAGAGCAGGAGCAGCGGTTCAAGGCGAGGATCAAGGACCCGACCAAACGCTGGAAGTTGAGCCCGATGGATTTGGAGTCGCGGGCGCGCTGGGTGGATTATTCGAAGGCGAAGGATGCGATGTTCGCGGTATGCGACATCCCGCAGGCGCCGTGGCATGTGGTGAATGCGGACAGCAAGAAAAGGGCGCGGCTGAACTGCATCCACCACCTGTTGCAGCAGATTCCCTATGAGGATCTGACGCCGGCGCCGATCAAGTTGCCGCCGCGTCAGAAGCGCAAGGGCTATGTTCGGCCGCCTTTGTCCGACCAGCATTTCGTCCCGGAAGTGTATTAGCGGGATCCATCCCGCGCGGATGGAGGGTTTCCGGCCTGGGTGCGTGTTTGGGGAGGGAAGAAAAGGATTCCGCGCGTTGAAAAGGCTTGGTATCGTCCGGGCATGAACAAGCCTGCTTTGTTGATTTTGGCAGCCGGGATGGGCAGCCGGTATGGTGGATTAAAGCAAATGGACCCGGTGGGGCCGTCGGGCGAGATCGTGCTGGATTATTCCATCCACGACGCGTTGCGGGCGGGTTTCGGGCGCGTGGTGTTCGTGATCCGGAGGGACATCGAGGCGCCGTTCCGGGAGCGGATCAGCGCGAAGTGGGAAGCGCGCATTCCGTGCGCCTACGCGTTCCAGGAGTTGGCCGACGTGCCCGGGGGCTTTGCGGTGCCCGAAGGTCGAGCCAAACCATGGGGCACGGCGCATGCCATCCGGGCGGGGCGGCGCGAAATCACGGGGCCTTTCGCGGCAATCAATGCGGACGATTTCTACGGGGAGGACTCGTTCCGGGCGCTGGCAGGGCATTTGGCGGCGGGGCAGGATGCGGCAGGCCACTGCATGGTGGCCTTTCGGCTGGGGCAGACGCTTTCCGAGCACGGCAGCGTGAGCCGGGGAGTCTGCCTCTGCGGTGGGGATCGCCTGCTGACGGGGATTCAGGAACGCACCAGGATCACGCGCCATGCCGACGGATCGCTGTGGGACGAACCCGAGGGCGGGGCGGCGGCGAAACTGACCGGGGAGGAGCCGGTCTCGATGAATTGCTGGGGGTTCAGGCCATCGGTGTTCACGGAATTGGATGCCGCGTTCGAGGAATTTCTGCGGGGCGACGGCGGGTCGTCGCCGAAAAAAGAATTCACGATTCCGGCGGTGGTGGACGGGCTGATCCGGTCGGGGCGGGGGACGGTGAAGGTGCTCGATACCGCTTCGCGGTGGTTCGGGGTGACCTATCGCGAGGACAAAGAAATGGTGCAGTCCGCGATTCGCGCGTTGGTCGCGGCCGGGGATTATCCCATGGTGTTGTAACGGGCGTGGAGATGTGGCGTCATGCAACCATGTGCGCGGCGGCACTGCTGCTGGGGATGAGTTTTGTGCGGGGACAGGATGCCGCGCCGGACGAGGCGGATTCCAGGACCGCGCGATTAACCTTGGGGACGCCGATGGTGCGGGAGGCGGTGGCCCGGCTGGGGGGGGATGGGGCATGGATCCGCAAGTGGCCGGATATGCGCTTGAAGCTGGAATCGGACGCCGATTGGTTGCGATCGCCCTTGGAGATGGAGAACCGGTTGCGGGGATTGGAAATCCGGTGGGCGAAGAGTCCGGTGTGGTTCGGGTACGAAGTGCCAACGGAGGGGAGCGAACCGCGGGCGACATTTTCCATCCAACGGGGCTTTTAGAAGGGGGTCAAGTCTAGACATTATACAAATGGTTCTGTCTCCATGCGGCAAGATCGGAGGGGAAACGAGCCTTCGTCAGAGCCACCCATGAAGAGCCGGAAAGCAAGGATGATATGTATAATGTCTAGACGTGACCCCGGCCGAAGCTGGCCATGTCGGTGAAGACGGAGGGGGCGATGCGGTGGAGGGGGAGGGGGTGGCCTTCGGTGGCGTTCAAACCGGCGCGGTTCCAGCGGTCCACGGCGGGGGCGGCGGAGGCGGCGAGGGCGGCATTGGCGAAGTAGGCCAGGGTGACGTGGGGGGTGAAGTCGGGATGGGGGCGCACGCCGAAGCGAGCGTCGAAGGCGTTGGACAGATCCGTCCGGGCGCGCGTCAACCGGCGCAGGGATTCGGCCGAAGGGGCGTCCGCGGGGCCGAGGCGGGCGACCAGGGACACCTGGCCCCAGTTTTCGAGTTGTTCGCAGCGTAGCGAGAGGTTCCAATCCGGGCAGGAGAGGAGTTCCGATGCGAGGATTTCCTCGAGCAGGGCGTTGTTGAAGTCGGGGGGATGGAGGTGATCGAGCCAGCGTGCCCAGTCGCCGCGGAATGCCGGGACGACCTGGGGGAGGTTGCCGTCGTTGACGCCGTCCCAGACGGTGACATGGAGCGATTCGGGCGGGAGGGTGCAGAGGCCGAGTCGGGCAGACTCGGGATCGGCAGACAGAATGGAGAGGGTTTGGCGCAGGGCAAGGAGGAGCGGGGCGTCCGTCGGATTGACGAAGAGGAGCGAGAGGCCGCGGAAGAGGGCCCATCGGGGTTCCAGTCCGGCGAGTTTGGAATTGGTGATGGCGATCACGGGCGGGGGACGTTCATCAGGGCTTGAACACAGGGGGAACATGCCGGAGTGGGGGGGACTCAGCGGGACGGGAAGGTTCGGTCGATGGCATCGCGGAGGGTTTCCAGAGTGTAGGGTTTTTGAAGGAAGCCGTCGACATGGAGGTCGCCGAACCGGTTCAGGACTTCGCATTCGGCGTAGCCGCTGGAGACGAGGACCGGGACATCGGCGCGGATTTCCCGGAGGCGCTGGAGGGTTTCCACGCCATTCATGACGGGCATGGAGAGATCGAGGATGACGCCGAGCACTTGGCGGGCGCGGGGGCGGAAGAGTTGGAGGGCCTGTTCGCCGCCGGCGGCGCAGAGGACCTGGTAGCCGAGGCGGGCGAGCAGCCGGGAGGAGGTTTCGCGCAGGCTGGCTTCATCATCGACCAGGAGGACAAGGCCCGAGCGGGATTCGGGGCCGCTGGGGCCGGCGGCGGCGCCGGCGGGAACGGCGGTTTGGGGGCAGGCGGGGAAGAGGACGCGGAAGGTGGTGCCTTCGCCCGGGGTGCTCTTCACCTGAAGGGCTCCGTTGTGGCCTCGGATGATGCCAAGGACGGCGGGCAGGCCCAGGCCGCGGCCGGTGAATTTGGTGCTGAAGAAGGGATCGAAGATCTTGTCGAGGTACTCGGGGCGGATGCCGGTGCCGGTATCGGTGACTTCCAGGTAGACATAAGGGCCGGGCGGGAGG
>CAYODC010000127.1:0-6514 GCA_964402575.1 uncultured Verrucomicrobiota bacterium | reverse complement strand
CCCACCGCCGCCACGAGCGCCTCCGGATGCCCCCCCGCCAGCCGCACCACCAACTCGTTCGACGCCTCCGAACTGCCCACCGCGCAGATCCGCTCCACCCCCGCCGCCGCGGCGCGCGCCAGCACCGCCGCCACGGATCCCTCCGCCTCGAACGTGTCGAAATGCGCATGCGTGTCGAACAGTTTCATGCCACCGGCAGTATCCTTCATGCCGCCGCCTTCTTCAAGCCCGTTCCCCGTCCCCCCCTTCCCACCGCCCAACTCCGCGCTTCCCCGGCCGCGGCCCTTCGGCTATCCTCCCCTCCCATGCTGACGTTGTTGAGAGTCAAGAACCTCGCCCTCGTCGAGGAAGCATCCGTCTCGTTCGGCCCCGGACTGAACATCCTCACCGGCGAAACCGGCGCAGGCAAATCCATCCTCATCGGCGCGCTCTACCTCCTCCTGGGCGAACGCGCCGACACCTCCGCCATCCGCGCCGGCGCCACCCAATGCACCGTCGAAGCCACCTTCCAGCTCGCCGATCCGCGCGACGCCGACGCCGTCCTCGCCGACGCCGGCCTCGACCCCTGCGACGGCGGCACCCTCCTCCTGCGCCGCACCGTCAAGTCCGGCGGCGGCGGCCAGGCCTTCGTCAACGACACCCCCGTCACCCTCCCCCTCCTCAAGCGCCTCGGCGCCCGGCTCGTCGACCTCCACGGCCCCCATGACCACCAGTCGCTCTTCCACCCCTCCGCCCAGCTCGACATCCTCGACGCCTTCGCCCACGCCGGCGCCGAACGCGCCGCCTACGCCGACGCCTACACCCGCGGACAAACCCTCCTGGCCCGCCGCGCGGAACTCGCCTCCGGCGGCGGCGACCTCGAGGCCCAGATCGACCTGCTCGCCTCCCGCGTCCAGGAAATCGAGGAAGCCGCCCCCGTGGAGGGCGAGGAAGAATCCGTCCGCGCCGAACAGCAGACCGCCGGACACGCCCAGCGCATCCTCGAACTCGGCCAGCTCGTCGTCCAGGCCGCCACCGAGGACGAGCATTCCGCCGTCTCCACCCTCGCCCCCGCCCGCAAGGCGCTCGAAGAACTCGCCCGCCTCGCCCCCGCCGCCCGCGAATGGCCCGCCGAACTCCGCGCCCACACCGACGCCCTCGCCGCCCTCTCCACCGCCATCCAGCGCGAACTCTCCTCCATCGATGCCGATCCCGGGCGCCTCGACTGGCTCGACCGCCGCCTGGCCACCTACGACCGGCTCAAGCGCAAGTACGGCGGATCCGTCCCCGCGGTCCTCTCCACCCTCCAAACCGCCCGCGCCCGCCTCCAGGACCTCCGCAGCCGCGACCGCCAAATGGCCGACCTCGAGCGGGACCTTGCCGCCGCCGCCGCCGAGCTCCAGACCCTCGGCCGCTCCCTCCGCCAGCGCCGCACCGCCGCCGCCGGCCGCCTCGCCCGCGCCGTCGCCGCCGAACTCAAGGCCCTCGGCTTCGAACACGGTTCCTTCGACATTCAGCTCGCGCCGGCCGACCCCCCCGTTCCCGCCGGCCTCGACCACATCGAATTCGGCTTCGCCCCCAACGCCGGCGAACCCCTGCGCCCCCTCCGCGCCATCGCCTCCTCTGGCGAAATCTCCCGCGTCATGCTCGCCCTCAAGGTTGTCCTCGCCGAAGCCGACCGCATCCCGCTGCTGGTCTTCGACGAAATCGACGCCAACGTCGGCGGCGAAACCGCCCAGGCCGTCGGACGCAAGCTCGCCCAGGCCGCCTGCCAGCGCCAGGTCGTCGCCATCACCCACCTGCCGCCCGTGGCCGCCTGCGGCGATATCCATCACGCCGTGCGCAAATCCGTCCAACACGGCCGCACGCTCACCACCGTCGAACCCCTGGACCCCGACGGACGCGTCGAGGAACTCGCCCGCATGTTGGGCGGACGCCAGTCCACCAGCGTCGCGCTCCGCCACGCCGCCGAACTCCTTGCCGCCGCCCGCCACTGACCCGCCCGATTTCCGCCCGATTCCATGCGGATTCCTCCTCAGTCGCGCATCCATCCCCCCCCCATGCTGGCCACCTGTTATCCACTATTTATAAATAGTGGATATTGCTCAACCCGCCTGTGCACCCATATTCCATTCATTATTCATGACGCATGAACACTCTGCTTTCCAAATCAGTCCATGCATGATATCCACAGTTTATAAATAGTGGATATCCATTTGTAGCCGACAGCCAAGGTTCAACCGCACTCCCGGGAATCAAGCGCGATGCCGCTGGGTGAGGACGCCGGCCAGTAACAGCAGCACCGCCACGAGATTCGAAAGGCCCACCACCACGGCGATCTGCAACGGATGCCCATGGAACACCGCGACTCCGGCGACGTAGCCGATCCCGCAGGGAACCAGCCCGTAGCACCACGCGAACCGCTGCTGGGCCATCTCGAAATTCAACAGCAGATACGCCAGCGCCAGCGGACTCATCGCCAGCGCCATCGCGCGCGTCAGCCCAGCCGAGGCAGCGGCGGTTTCCACGCTCCAGCGCCCGTACAGGATCGTCCACGGCAACTGCGGCATTATCAGGCACACGGCCACCGCCCCCGCGATCAACAGCCCCGCAAACCCCATTGCGCGCCCCAACAGCCGCCAGCTTCCTTCCGTCAACTCCCCGCTGGACGTCACCTTGGGAAACAACGCCGTGGCAATCGGCACCGGCAGGAACACCGCCGTGCGGGCGATCGTGGCGGCCTTGGCAACCCGCCCCGCCGTCTCCGCGTCGAAATAGTGCTTGGCCAGCGTTGTGTCGAGGTTCATCAACATCGCATAGCCCGCCAGGCACACCAGCGCCGACCCCAGGTAGCGGTAGGTCCCGCGGGATTGCGGCGCCGACGCCCCGCCGCGCGGCAGCCGCAACCCGGCCAGCGCCCACAGCCCCAGCCCCAGCACCATCCCCACGCCAACGCCCTGCGCAGCCACCGCCGAGGCCGCCGTCGCCGAGACCCCCAGCGTGAACACCGCCGCCAGCACCAGTCGGCCCACCCCCCACGCCTGTGGCGCAAAGGCCAGCCACACGAAGGATTGCATCCCCTGCATCAGCCCGTAGAACAGGCTCATCCACAACGTCCCCGCCAGCACCGCGAACGTCAGCACAATCAACGACGGCTCCACGTTCCAAAACGCCGCCAGCGGCGCCCGGAACACCCAGGCTCCGGCCACGACCGCCAGCGACACCGCCATGAACACCCCCGCCCAGTGCCGGAACAGCGGCCAGATGCCCTCCGGCTGCCCGGCCATCGCCAGCTTCGAGGTGAAATGCGCCAGCGTATTCTGCAGCGCCAGCATCGGCGTGCTCACCACCAGAATGATCCCCAGCATGGCCACCACCGACCCGTACTCCGCGTTCGCCAGCACCTTCTCGCGCCCGACCACCATGTGGAACCCCGCGTTGCACAGCGCCCCCGCCAGCGACCCGCCCACCAGCAGCAGCCCGTGCCGGATCAGCCCGGAATCGTCCCGCCCTGGACCGAACGCCTTCATCCGGCCCGCGGATCCAGCACGATCATCCGCCCCAACAGACGGTCGTACAACGTCACGATCCACCGCAGCGGCGAATACAGCAGCCGCAGCCGGCAAATCGCCAGCAACATCTGGAACGAAACCCGCCCGATCTTGAGCTTGGATCCGGCCACGTCGCTCCACGTGGTCGGAATCTCCACGATGGCATATCCCGCGCGGCGCGTCTTGAACAGCATGTCCACGTCGAACGCCCACCGGGTCAGGCCGATGCACGGCATGATCGCCCGCCACGCCGCCGCCGTCATCAACTTCGCCCCGCACTGCGTGTCGGTGATGCGCAGCTTGAACAGCTTTCGAACCAGAAAGTTGAAAATACGCGAAGCCACCCGCCGCTCCCAGGGCTGGCGCGGACGCACCACCGCCCCCGGCAGCCGCCGCGAGGCGATGATCAGCCCCGCCCCACCGATGTTCTCCACCAGGTCCGCGAACGCCGCCGGCGGCGTCGCCCCGTCGGCATCCACGAAACCAATCAACTCTCCCCTCGCCACCGCCCCCCCCGCCAGGATGGCCCCCCCCTTGCCGATCGGACGCGGATCCACGATCATGCTCAACTGCGGAAACCGCGCCTGCAGCCCCCGCACCACCCCTTCCGTGCCGTCTGTCGAGCCATTCACCACCACGATCACTTCCACCCCGCTCCCGTAGCGCCCGGCAAAATACGGCAGATAGGCCTCCAGCATCCTGCCGATGCGGCCCTCCTCGTTGTAGGCCGGAACCACGATCGACAGTTTCATTCCTCGACCGCTTCCCCCGGAGCCCCCGGCCCCGCCAGGTCCTTCTTCAGCCGCCAGATTTCCAGCGTCGTGCCCGCCTGCCCGAAGCCGGGCACGGACTCGACGGGATCAAATCGCGCCCCGATGGCTTCCTCGAACGCCAGCCGGTCCTCCCGGCTGACCTCCTCGACCTCCGGCGACCGGATGGACAGGCTGTAGCCGCTGAACGCGGCAATGGGCGCGTTGGTGGTGGTCGTCAACAGCTCGAGCATCATGTCGCGGTTCAGCACCCCGACCCGTTCCGCGCGGGCGCGGGTCCAGTCCGGATAGTAGCTGAACGGCCCCATCTCCAGGCCGCGCGGCACCGCCAGCCCGGCCTCCACCGCCAAGTAGGTGTCCTGCGTCAACAGCGCCGTCCCCCCCTCGGCCCGCGTCAGGTCGCGCACCCATTTCCCCATGTCCTGCAATTGCGCCACCGGACTCTGCTCCCGCAGCCGCCACCAGATCCGGTCCCGCCCCGCCACGAACCACCCCTGCGCCAGCGGCGACGAAAACGCATGCAGCCCGCACATCAACCACAGAATCGTCAGGATCGACAGCCGCCGGGCGGCCCGTCCCCGCTCGGACCCGGCGGAAAACCGCCGCGCCTCCACCCGCCGCCACCAGCGGGCGCCCGTGGCCGTCAGTGCCGCGCAGAAGATCGGATACACCGGCGCCTGATAGTCGTCATACGGAAACGGCGCGGCCAAATGCACCAGCCCCAGCCCGATGGCCACAACCCATAAAAACGGCGTGAACCCCGGCGGCATCCCGTCCGGCGCCGCATCCGGCACCGCCGGCGCCGCGCCTTCCGCCGGCCTCCCCCTGCGCCCCACGTGGCGCATCGCCATCGCCAGCAGGAACAGTCCCATCATCGCCGCCGGGAAATAGGCCTGCGCCAGCCGCGACAGGCAGCCGATCTTGTAGGCCGCCTGCGTCAGCCATGGCCCCGACTCGCGCAGGGAATGGTATTCCACGATTCCGAAACGGAATCCCTCCCCGCCCAGCGCCGCAAACGGCAGCAACGCCAGCGTCAGTCCCAGTCCCCCGCCCAGCGCGAAGTCCAGCCACGCCCAGCTCTTCACCCGCCGCCGGACCGCCAGCAGGTACAGCCCCCCCAGCGCCAGCGCCGCCCCCAGCGAAATCCGCGTGGCCGCCGCGCACGCCAGCAGGAATCCCGCCGCCGTCGCGGCCCGGAAACCGGACCGCCGCCCCACGAACGACAGCGCCAGCAGGCCCGCCGACAAGAACATCCCCGCCAGTGCGTAGGTCTTCACCACCGTCGTGAAATAGGATTGGTACAGATTGATCGCCACCAGGATGAAGCACGCGCCCGCGGTCAACCGCTGCGCGGCCCGCGGCCCCGTGCGCAACGCCAGCCAAATCGTGGTCAGCAAACCCATCGCCCCGAAAATCCACGTCAGCACCCGCCCCCCCAGCAGCCCGAAATTCCCGATCCAGGGATAAACCGCCGAATACACCAGCGGCAACAGCGGCGGCTGGGTAAAGGCAAAATCCCGGTAAGGCAGCCTCCCCTCGGTGATCTGCCGGGCGGCGTAAAGATACCACCCCTCGTCCTGGTTCAGCTCCCCCATCCACAAATTCAAGCCCGAAAGCACCAGCCAACTGGCCGCCACCGCCACCAGCAGGATCAGATGCCCCCAGCGCCATGCGCGGGCGGCGTGTTCTTCAGTTCGGTTCGGCGTTTCCATGACAGCGGCCGATCTTTCCCCAACCGCCTCCCCGCCGCAATCCCAAAATGGTTGCCGCCTCCCCCGCTCCGGCGCTATCTTGCGGTCCATGAACAACCGCCCCAGCCCTGCTGCCGTCCCCGCCAGCCGCCTCGAGGAAGTCTCCTCCGCCTACACCCTTTCCGACATGGAGATCTTCGTCTTCCCCAACCTCCTCTATCCCCTCGTCCTCGCCAACCTCATGTCCCCCCTCATCTGGAAATGGCGCGACGACCCCTGGTTCGCCCACTTCCCCAAGCTCACCCCCTACCGCCGCATCCTCCGCCTCAAGCAATTCATCATGGACCACTACGCCTTCAACCTCGACCTCGAAACCTGGGGCCTCACCACCCAGCAGAAGGAAATCGCCCGCTTCGCCCCCTTCCTCTCTCCCGAAACCATCGCCCAAAGCAACGCCCTCTTCGGCTACCAAGGCGATAAAATCTACTTCTCCCTCGACATCCGCCGCCACTTCGGCCTCGAC
>CAYODC010000126.1:5615-6524 GCA_964402575.1 uncultured Verrucomicrobiota bacterium | reverse complement strand
GAATACATCCCCAAGGCCTGGTTCCAGGCCGCCCCTTCCCGCCGCGTTCTCCCCTTCGCCGGCCTCCTCCACGCCGCCGCCTGGACCCTGCGTCCTCTCAGCCTGGTCGTGAACACGATCATTCGATGGTCCCTGCCCCGGCGCGACGTCAAAAGCGTCGACGACAAGATGCTCGTCACCCGCGAAGAACTCCTCCACCTCGCCCGCGAGGGGGAACGCTCCGGCGTCCTCACCCCCCACGAATCCGAGATGATCCATGGCGTCTTCGATCTCACCCACAAAACCTGCGACGCCCTCATGACGCCGCGCGAAAAGATGGCCTGCGTCCCCGTCACCGCCACTCCCCGCGAAATCCTCGACCTTGCCCGCGCCCGCGAATTCAGCCGGATCGTCGTCTTCGACCCCGCCCAGAAGTCCTTCGTCGGCGTCGTCCACATCTTCGACATCCTCGCCGACGACCATCCCGAAGGCAAAACCGCCTCCCACTACATGCGCCCGCCCCAGCTCGTGGCCGCCTATCTCCCCGTGGACCACCTCCTGCCCCGCATGCGCGTCACCCGCCTCCCCCTCTTCCTCGTCACCGACGACCGCTACGAAGTCATCGGCCTCATCACCCTCGAAGACGTCCTGCGCGAGGTCACCGGCGAGGCCTGACCCCGCGCCGTCCGCAAAGTTTTTACGTGCTACGTAAAACCGGCCCGAAGTTTTTACGTGCTACGTAAAAATCCGCGACCGCTTTTACGTAGCGTGGAAAACTTGCCCTGCCCGGCCTTTTCCGCTAGGTTTCTCCCATGAGCGAGTTTTCCCATCTGGACAAGGCCCAAGCCGTTTTCGACGTCGAGATCGCCGCGCTGCAACGCACCCGCGAGCGGCTCGACGGCGCGTTCGGCGCGGCCGTCGAGCTGTTGC